>NZ_RZOI01001000.1:0-1712 GCF_004022645.1 Mesorhizobium sp. M4A.F.Ca.ET.020.02.1.1
GATCCGGTGGGATAGCATCAGGATCGCGGCCAGACCAAAGTGTGCGCGGCGACTGTACCTGCGGACAGACGCGGCGAATGTAATCCTTGGCCGCGAGCTTGTCCGTCAACGTCACGAACAGCGGATTGCGGTCGATGATTTTTCGCCAAAGCATCCGCTCGTGATAACGCGTGGGCGCCGCTGGATTGGGCAGGTAGCCAAGCCGTCTGACAAAGCGCGTGACAAGCAACGGGTGTCGGGCGGTCAGGAACACCCGGGCAATCGCCAGGATCACCTTTTGCCGTACCGTGACTTTCGGTCTCTTCAATGTTGCCCCCCGGCAAGCCGATCCTCGCCAACGAAGGATCGATCGCAATGTATTTCAACCAGCGGCCAGCCGCCACTTCGTTTGAGGAATGCGGATTTCGCGCGACGCGCTTATGCCGACGATCGCGAGGCGAGGGGTATTCGTGCTCCAGCCAAGCCGCCAAAGTCAGGATCTGCACGGCGAGAGCCAAACAGTTCAATTTACATGACTGGCGTAAATTGCACGAAGTTTGGCGTACAATGCCAAGAAACGTGAGCCTCACACTGCGACCATCGCCACAACAATGAAGGGGAAGATGCGGCCGAAACGGTCTCATCCCGAAAGAGAAAAGTCGGCAAACTACACGCCACCCGCTCTTGGGTCGTTTTCGTGCGCCGACTGAATGCGCAGTATGGGAGCATCATAATGGCATCGTTGCGTGTCGCGATCGACATTGGCGGAACCTTCACCGACGTTTGCATCCTCGACGATGCAACCAAATCGATCCGCGTCACCAAGGTGCCTTCGACGGCAAATCCGATCGACGGCTTCATGGCGGGGTTGCAGCGCGGCAACGTCGCATTGGGCGATGTCGCGTTGCTCGCACACGGCACTACAGTTGCCACAAACGCATTGATAACGCGGCGGTTGCCGCGCGCAGCCATGGTCTGCACCAAGGGTTTTCGCGACATCATCGAGATCAGGCGCGCCGACAAAGAGGATCTCTGGGATACGTATAAGGACGTGGCGCGTCCCTATATTCCACGCCGCGATCGACTTGAGGTCCCTGAGCGGGTGGATGCCATGGGAAGGGTCCGGGAGCCTCTGGACGAGGACGAGGCGCGCCGCGTCGCCCGGGTCCTCAGGAAGCGCGGCGTGGCGGCCGTCGCGGTCTGCTTCATGAATGCCTTCGCGAATGGCGAGCACGAACGGCGGATGAAGGAGATACTGCTCGAGGAGCTCGACGGCATTCCGGTCACGACCTCTTCGGAGACGTTGCCAGAAATCTTCGAGCATGAGCGCTTCTCAACGACAGTGGTCAATGCCGCCCTTTCACCGGTCGTCGGCGACTACTGTAATGCGCTCGACGAGAAGTTGAAGTCCGAGGGATACAAGCGCGACCTGTTGCTTCTTCACTCGGGCGGCGGCGTGATGACGGCGCGCGGCGCCAAACAGTTCGCCGCCAGGCTCGCCGGTTCCGGCATTGCCGCCGGCGCTATCGCAAGTCGCCACATTGCGTCTCAATGTGGATTCCCCAATTCGATCGGTCTCGACATGGGCGGCACCAGCTGCGACGTGTCGCTGGCCAGCGAAGGACGATCGCGGGTCAGCAAGGACTGGTTCATCGAGTTCGGCTATCCGATCCGCTTTCCGGCGATCGAGCTGCTGACGATCGGGGCCGGCGGAGGCTCGCATGACTGGATTG
>NZ_RZOI01001001.1:0-1706 GCF_004022645.1 Mesorhizobium sp. M4A.F.Ca.ET.020.02.1.1
GCGAGACGATGCCGCCGCGCATCGTTCCAGTCGGCCTCGCCGAGCGGCGAGCCGGTTTCGGTCAGCCATGCGACGTCGGGATCGTCGGAACCGGCTTGCGGCTGGCCGCTCAGGAAGCGCGTGTCCGCAAGCGCCGGCGCGGCGCGGCGCAGCGCGGCGAGCGCAGCCGCGTACCGCTCAAGCGCATGGTTGCGGCCTGTCCAGTCAAGCCAGGTGATGGCATTGTCCTGCGCATAGGCGTTGTTGTTGCCTCGCTGCGTGCGGCCGAACTCGTCGCCCGCCGTCAGCATGATCGTGCCGCGCGAGGCGAACAGGATGGCAAGCAGCGCGCGCTGATCGCCGAGCCGCGCCTCGGCAATCGATGCGTCGTCCGTGTCGCCCTCGGCGCCATTGTTCCAGGACAGGTTGTCGCCGTGACCGTCGTGGTTCTGCTCGCCATTGGCCTCGTTGTGCTTTTCCTCATAGGCGACGAGGTCGGCCAGCGTCATGCCGTCATGCGCGGCGATGAAATTGACCGTGCGGCTCGTCGCAAGCGCGGCCCTAGCGAAGACATCGGATGAGCCGGCAAGCCGGGTAGCCAGCGCGCCGATCGTGCCGGCATCGCCGCGCCAGAAGCGCCTGGCATCGTCGCGGTAGCGGTCGTTCCATTCGAGGAAGGGTCGGGAAAAATTGCCGAGCTGATAGCCGCCCGGGCCGATGTCCCAGGGTTCGGCGATCAGCACCCGGTCGGCCAGCAACGGGTCGCCGGCGATGGCTTGAAGCAGCGGCGCTTGCGGGTCGAACGGGCCGTCGACGCGGCCGAGCACTGGCGCCAGGTCGAAGCGGAAACCGTCGACGCCGGCAGCGCGGACGAAATGGCGCAGCGTGTCGAGCACCATTTCGCGGACGACCGGATGGTCGCAGGCGATGGTGTTGCCGGTGCCGGTGTCGTTGACCAGCCTGCCGTCCGGCTCGTGCCGGTAGTAGGCCTGGGCATCGAGGCCGCGCAGCGACAGCGTCGGACCGAAGCGGTCGCTCTCGCCGGTGTGGTTGAAGACGAGGTCGAGGATCGTGCCGATCCCGGCCTTGCGCAAGGCGTCGACCGTGTCGCGCAATTCGGCCAGGCCGCCCGGCGCCAGGCGCGGATCGAGCGCCATGAAGGTGACGGGATTGTAGCCCCAGGCGTTGTGGAGCCCGAGCGGCGGCAGATGCCGCTCGTCGATCGAGGCGGTGATCGGCATCAGTTCGACAGCGGAGACGCCGAGCTTTTGCAGATGCTCGATCACAGCCGGATGGGCGAGCGCGGCGATGGTGCCGCGCTGCGCTTCCGGGACGTCGGGATGCAGCTTGGTGAAAGAGCGGACATTGAGTTCGTAGATCAGGCCGCCGGGCTGGAACAGGGGTGGTAGGGCTGGCAGCAGCGGCGGCAAGGCGCATGCCACCGACTTCGGCATCAGCGGCGCGGTGTCGGCGCCTTCGTTGCGCTTGGCGGCAAGCCGCCAGTGGTACTGGTAGGGCCGGTCGATCTCGATCGCATAGGGATCGGCGAGAAGCTTTTCAGGATCGAACCACAGGCCGCGTTCAGGCGCGTAGTCGCCGTCCGCCCGGAAGCCGTAGCGCACGCCGTCGGAAAGGCCGGAGACGAGGAGCGCGTGCCCGCCCTCGCCTTGCGGCTGGAGTTCGAGCCGGTCGATCTCGTGCGCACCGCTGTCGTCAAAGATCGAGAC
>NZ_RZOI01001002.1:0-1705 GCF_004022645.1 Mesorhizobium sp. M4A.F.Ca.ET.020.02.1.1
GCGGCCGGCGAAGGCGATCTCCGGCGGTCCTTCCGGCGGCAGGAACTTCATCGCCGGCACGCCGCGGATGAAGACCCAGCCTCGGGTGAACAGGTCGGTGCCGATCACGGTCTTGTCCATCAGACGGCTGCCTCCAGGCGGGCAATGTCGGCGCCCCTGATGGCGTTGAGGTTGCGGCTGATCTTGTCCACCGGCCAGTCCCACCAGGCTGCCATCAGCAGCCGCCGGACCGTCTTGTCGTCGAAGCGCATCTTCACCACCTTGGCCGCGTTGCCGGCAACGATCGCATAGGCCGGCACGTCGTGCGTGACAACCGATTTCGCCGCGACGATGGCGCCATGGCCGATTGTCACCCCGGGCATGATCACCGCATCCATGCCGATCCACACATCGTTGCCGACCACCGTGTCGCCGCGGATCTCCTTCGACCATGTCTTCGGGTCGAAGCCTTCCTCCCAGCCATGGCCGAAGATGTTGAACGGATAGGTCGAGAAGCCCGACATCGCATGGTTGGCGCCGTTCATGATGAAGCGCGCGCCTTCGGCGATGGCGCAGAACTTGCCGATGATCAGTCTGTCGCCGATGAACGGATAGTGGTGCAGCACGCAGCGTTCGGCGAATTTGTCCGGCCCGTCCGGGTCGTCGTAATAGGTGAAGTCGCCGATCTCGATGTTGGGCGCGGTGACCAGCCCTTTCAGGAAGCCGACGCGCGGATGCATCGGGATCGGGTGCTTGATGTTGGGATTGGGTCCGGTCATGGGCTGGCTCCGTCCACCCTTGCGACGAGACGGAGCTTATAGGGGTGTGCGGCGGCGCGGTCTACCTGTGGTGAAGCCGGGGTCCCGCGAAGCAGCGCGGGACCCCGGCCTGCCGGACGACCTCCCAAACACCGGCGTCGCAGCACCGGAAGCCGTCACGGCCTTTTGGGGAGGACTGAAAAAGCCACGATGAATACCTGGCCCGAGTTTCCGGGCGACAACAAAAAACCCGGACGAGCCGGGTTTTTCGAAGACTATTGATCGGGCTGCCGGCTATTCCGCCGGCGAGGGTTTCTTGCGGAACAGCGCCGCCAGATTGTCCCACAATTCGATCTTGGCGCCCTGGCGCTTCATGATCACGCCCTGCTGCAGGATCGACAGCAGGTTGTTCCAGGCCCAGTAGATGACCAGGCCCGCCGGGAAGCCCGCCATCATGAAGGTGAAGATGATCGGCATCCAGGTGAAGATCGCGGCCTGCGTCGGATCCGGCGGCGTCGGGTTCATGCGCATCTGCAGGAACATGGTGACGCCCATCAGCAGCGGCCAGACGCCGATCATAAGCATGTGCGGCAGCGTGATCGGGATCAGGCCGAACAGGTTGAAGATCGAGGTCGGATCCGGCGCGGCAAGGTCCTGGATCCAGCCGAAGAACGGCGCGTGCCGCATCTCGATGGTGATGTAGAGCACCTTGTAGAGCGAGAAGAAGACCGGGATCTGCAGCGCCACCGGCCAGCAGCCGGCCAGCGGATTGATCTTCTCGGTCTTGTAGAGCTCCATCATCGCCTGCTGCTGCTTCATCTTGTCGTCCGCGTATTTCTCGCGGATCTCGAGCATCTTCGGCTGCACCTTCTTCATGTTCGCCATCGACGCATAGGACTTGTTGGCGAGCGGGAAGAAGATGGCCTTGACGATGACGGTGGTGGCGAGGATGGCCAGGCCGAAATTGC
>NZ_RZOI01001003.1:0-1703 GCF_004022645.1 Mesorhizobium sp. M4A.F.Ca.ET.020.02.1.1
CCCCCGGCGCCTGGCTTGCCATGGAGGACATCTATGGCGATGTCGGCCGTTCCGCCGCCTTCGCCGAGGCCTTTGCCCATGCGCTCGACGTCTTGTGGGCAAACGGCGCGCGCGAGACGCTGACGCGCTATCTCGCCGGCCAGCTCTGAAGCCGCCGGAAGCAGCCAGGATGACGCCTGAACTGGTCATCTTCGACTGTGACGGCGTGCTGGTCGACAGCGAGGCGCTGTCGGTCTCGGCACTGCTCGGCATGATCGCGCTCGCCGGCGGCATGGTCTCGGAGGATGCCGCCTACGAGCACTTCCTCGGCAAGAGCATGAAGAGCGTGCGCGAGATCCTCGGCAGCGAGTTTGGGCTCGAGATCAGCGACCAGCACCTCACCACGATGCGCGTCGACCTGATGCGCAAGTTCCGTGAGGAATTGAAGCCGATCCCCGGCATCAAGGAGGTGCTACCGAAACTTGGCCTGCCTTTTTGTGTCGCGTCCTCCGGCACGCTGGAGCGCATCCGCTACGCGCTCGAGGTCACCGGGCTGCTCGGGCTGATGGAGCCGCATTTGTTCAGCGCCGCCATGGTCAAGCGCGGCAAGCCGGCGCCGGACCTTTTCCTCCATGCCGCCGCCAGCATGCGGGCAAAACCGCGCAAATGCCTGGTCATCGAGGACAGTCCGGCCGGCGTCGCCGCGGCCCGCGCGGCGGGGATGCGGGTCTTTGCCTTCACCGGCGGCTCGCATGCCGACAACCCCGCCTTGAAAGCGCGGCTTGCGTCGAGTGAACCGGACTTTATATTCGCTGACATGCTGCAATTGCCCGATCTGATTGCAGGCCTGGGAGCGAGAGTAAAAGCATCTTGACCAACAGTTTCGTTTGCGCGGTCGATGTCGGCACCGGGAGCGCCCGCGCGGGCATTCTCGACTCCCGTGGCACCCTGCTCGGGCGCGCCGATCATCCGATCGCCATGCATCAGCCCAAGGCCGATCACGCCGAGCATGATTCGCGCGATATCTGGTCGGCCGTCTGCAAGGCCGTGCGCGCCGCCGTCGCCAAGGCCGGGGTCGCGGCCGATGATGTCGTCGGCATTTCCTTCGACGCCACCTGCTCGCTCGTGGTGCGAGGCAGGGATAGCGAACAACTCAGTGTTTCGGTCACCGGCGAAAAGCGCTGGGACACCATCGTCTGGCTCGACCATCGCGCCATCGCCGAAGCCGACGAATGCACGGCGAGCGGCCACGCCGTCCTCGATTATATCGGCGGCGTCATGTCGCCGGAAATGGCGACGCCCAAGCTCATGTGGCTGAAGCGCCATTTGCCCGGAACATGGAACGAAGCCGGCTATCTGTTCGACCTCACTGATTTCCTGACCTGGAAGGCGACCGGCTCGCTGGCTCGCTCGCAATGCACGCTGACCGCCAAGTGGACCTATCTGGCGCATGAGAAGACAAGCTGGCGGCGCGACTTCTTCGAGGCCGTTGGCCTCGGCGACCTGTTCGAGCACGGCAATTTGCCGGAAAAGGCCAGTCCGGTTGGCGCCGATATCGGCCCGTTGACGGCGCAAGCGGCGGCAGAGCTGGGCCTGACCGAAAAATGCCGGGTCGGCGCCGGCGTCATCGACGCCTATGCCGGCGCGCTCGGCGTCCTCGGTGGCTTTGCCGGCGACGAAAAGAACATCAGCCGGCATCTGGCGCTGATCGCCGGCACCTCTTC
>NZ_RZOI01001004.1:0-1702 GCF_004022645.1 Mesorhizobium sp. M4A.F.Ca.ET.020.02.1.1
CTGCGGCACTGCTCAACCATCCCGACGTCAAGGCGGTTGGCTATCCCGGCGGACAGATGCTGGGCAACGTGCCGACCTACATGCAGGCGGCGGGGCGCAAGGCAGGCGAGATCTTCAATTTCGGCTTCGACACCAGCCCGCAGATCGTCGAGGGCTTCAAGGGTGGCTGGGTGCAGTTGACGGCCGACCAGCAGCCGTTCATGCAGGGCTATCTGCCTATCCTCAGCCTCTGCCAGCAGGTGGTGCTGGGCCTCGCGCCGATGAATGTCGACACCGGCGCCGGCTTCGTCACGCCGCAGAATTACGAGATCGTCGCCGAGCTGGCCAAGCAGGCGCTGCGCTGACCTCCCAAGGCTGCCGGCCGGGATTTCGCCCGGCCGGCGGGGCCGCCGGCGAGGAGGCCGGCAAGACAGACAATCCGAGCGAGGATCGCATGGGCGAACGCATCATCGAACTGCGCGACATCAAGAAGTCCTATGGCCAGGTCTATGCGCTTGGCGGCGTCAACCTCAGCGTCGACCGCGGCGAGGTGGTCGGCCTGATCGGCGACAATGGCGCCGGCAAGTCGACGCTGATCAAGATCCTGTCAGGCGTGGTCAAGCCGACCAGCGGCGAGATCCTGGTGCGCGGCAAGCCGGTCAGCGGATGGAGCGCAGGGCGCTCGCGCGACGCCGGCATCGAAACGGTGTTCCAGGACCGGGCGCTGGCCGTGCAGCAGACGATCGTGCGCAACATCTTCATGGGCCGCGAGCTGACCGGCTTCATGGGCTGGCTGAAGGTCGGCAAGGAGATCGAGGAGGCAAGCCGGTTGATGCGCGAGATCGGCTTCACCTCGAAAGTGTTCACGCCGCATTCGATCGTCGGCCAGCTTTCGGGCGGCGAGCGCCAGGGGGTGGCGATCGCGCGCGCCATCTACAAGCAGGCGGAGCTGATCATCCTCGACGAGCCGACGACGGCGCTGTCGCTGACCGAGACCGCCAAGGTTTTCCACTTCGTGCGCCAGGTGCGGGCGAGCGGCCGCTCGATCCTGTTCATCGGCCACAACATCCACCACGTATTCGACATTGCTGACCGCTTCGTGGTGCTCGACCGCGGCAAGGTGGCGCTGACCGCCGACCGCAGCCAGATCAAGTCGGCGGAAGATCTCATCAACTTCATGGAAGACGTGGCGCATCCGGGCGGCCTGCCCGGACTGCACGAGGCGGGCGAAGCGGAGCAGGGAGCGCGATGAGCAAGGCCATGGAACCCGATCTGCAATCTCCCCTGGGAAGAACAAACGGCCAGGCAACCAAGGAATGGAGCCATCCATCCGACCACTGGCTGCGCGGCTTCGTCATCGACAACCGCGCCGCGCTCGGCACGCTCGGCGTGTTCATCTTCATGATGGCGGTGTTCATCATCGCCAATCCGACGGTGTTCACCACCTGGTATCTGTACAGCTCGGTGCTGACGACGCTGCCCGTTGCACTGTTCGTGGTCGTGCCGCTGGTCTTCGTCGTCACCTGCGACGAGATCGACCTGTCGTTCCCGGCAACGATGGGTTTTGCCTCATGGGTCTTCGCACTGGTCGTGCAGGCCGGCTATGATCCGTTCCTCGGCATCGCCGCCGCGCTGGTCACCGGGACGCTGCTCGGCTTCCTGGTCGGCTCGCTGGTCGTCTATGGCGGACTGTCGTCGCTGATCGCCACGCTCGGCATGAATT
>NZ_RZOI01001005.1:0-1698 GCF_004022645.1 Mesorhizobium sp. M4A.F.Ca.ET.020.02.1.1
GTCGGAGATCATCATCAGGATCTTGCGCTGTTCCGGCCGCCCGATCAGCCGGTTATGCGCCCAAAGCAGCGCCTCGCCGTCGATGTTTTCCTTGAGCAGGCCCTCGCGCATCATCAGGCCGAGATTGCGCCGCGCCCGCCGCCATGGGTGGTCGGCGGATTTGTAGATGATGTGGCGCAGATCATTGAGCCGGCCGGGGTTCGGCGGCTTGCCGTCCTTCAGCCATTTCTCGCGCGCCTGCCCGCCCTTCCAGGCGCGGGTGGTGAAGCCGAGGATCTCGACCGAGACGCCGCAGCGCTCCAGCGTGCGCGCCAGGATGTCGGCGCAGGTGGCGGCGACGGTGATCGGCCGGCCGCGCATCGAGCCCGAATTATCGAGCACCAGCGACACCACCGTGTCGCGGAATTTCGTGTCGCGCTCCTGCTTGAAGGACAGCGGCTGCATCGGATCGATGACGACGCGCACCAGTCGCGACGGATCGAGATAGCCTTCCTCGAGGTCGAAATCCCACGAGCGGTTCTGCTGGGCCATCAGCCGGCGTTGCAGCCGGTTGGCCAATCTGCCGACGACGCCGGAAAGATTGGCGAGCTGCTTGTCGAGGAAGGCGCGCAGCCGGTCGAGCTCCTCTTCCTCGCACAATTCCTCGGCGCCGACCGTCTCGTCGAAAGCCGTGGTGAAGACCTTGTAGTCGATCTCCTTCGGCAAATTGGTGAAGGGATTGTCGTTACGCCGCGCCTCGCCGGGCGTCTCGGCGTCGGAATCGTCCTCGTCGGAGAGGTCGTCGGCGGTGGCGTCGGACGCTTCCGTCTCGGCCGACTGCTCGTCGTCGTCGGACGCCTCGGCGTCGTCGGACTGCGACTGCTCCGAGCCGGAATCGTCCTCGCCGCCCTCCTCGCTCTGCTCCTCGCCCTGCGGCTCGTTGTCGTCACTGTCCTCGGTGTCTTCGCTCTCCTGGTCGTCGCCGAGCTCCTCGGCCATCTCCATGGAGACCAGCATGTCGCGCACGATGCGGGCAAAAGCCTGCTGGTCGTCGAGTTTGGCCGACAGGCCGTCGAGATCGGCGCTGGCCTTCTCCTCGACCCAAGGGCGCCACAGATCGACCAGGCGCTCGCCGCTCCTGGGCACGGCGCGGCCGGTGAGCTTCTCGCGCACCATCAGCGCCACCGCCTCCTCGAGCGGCGCGTCGGCCTTGTCCTTGACGTCGACGAGATTGGCCTTGGCGTATTTGTCCTCCAGCATCGAGCCGATATTGTCGGCGACGCCCTGCATGGCGCGGCTGCCGATCGCCTCGACACGGGCCTGCTCGACCGCGTCGTAGATCGAGCGCGCCAGCTTGCCCTCCGGCGCCAGCTTGTTGTGGATGCGCTGATCGTGGCAGGCGCGCTTCAGCGCCATGGAATCGCCGAGCCCGCGGGTGATGGCGATATCGGCCTTCGAGGCCTTCTTCGGCAGCTCGGGCAGCCGGGCGCGGCTGCCGGCGAGCGCCGGCCGGTCCTTGGCGAAACCGACCTCGAGATCCTTGTCGCCGGCAATGGCGCGCATGCAAACGGTCACCGAGCGCTTGAAGCTGTCGGCCTCAGACCCGTTCTTCGGCTTGTTGCGCGTGTTGTCGCCCGGACCCGCCATAATACGTCTCTATTTCATTTCCGGCTGCTGGCCTGTTGTCCGTTGGTCAAATTGAGTGCGGAGTATCCGGAC
>NZ_RZOI01001006.1:0-1694 GCF_004022645.1 Mesorhizobium sp. M4A.F.Ca.ET.020.02.1.1
ACAACCCCAGGCGCTCGGTGACGCCGGACTACACCATCTGCCTCGAGGACGGCAAGAAATTCAAATCGCTGAAGCGCCACCTCGGCGTCCATTTCGGGCTGACGCCGGAAGCCTATCGCACCAAGTGGGGCCTGCCGGCCGACTACCCGATGGTCGCCCCCAACTATGCCGCCTCGCGCTCCGAGCTGGCGAAGTCGATCGGCCTCGGCCGCAAGGCCGCCGAGCCGGTCAAGGCCAGGGGCAGGAAGGCCAGGGTTTCGGCCTAGAGCGGTTCACCGTTTCACGGAAACGTCGAACCGCTCTATCCTTGTTTTGACGCTATTCCAGGAAAAACCGTTTCACACCTTTCCTGGAATTGCTCTACGGCACGTTGAGACTCCCCTCGAGGCCGGTGACCGCGAGAGCGACTTCATGACCGTCCCACACCCGCGCCCAGCGTGACGAGAAGCTCGTCCAGCTGCTCGAACTGCTCGGGCATACCGCCCTCCATCCCGGCGATGGCCTCGTCGAGAGCTTCCTTCGAGGGATAGAGTTCGTGCAGCACCAGAAGCGTCTTGTCACCTCTTTCCTCGAACGTCACCGTGGTCACGGCACCGTCATCACTTTCCTCATTGGTCCAGACGAGGCGCGAGTTCGGTATCACGTCGATGTACTTGCCGACGAATGCCATTGACTCTGAGGCATCGTGGCCAAATTCGACCCGGTATCTGCCTCCGACACGAACATCCATCTCGCAGGAAAGCAGAGGCACGCCTGCCGACTTCGGCGCCCACCACCGCTTGAACAGCTCGGGTTTGGTCCACGCCTCGTAGACGATGCGGACCGGGCCGTCGAAAATACGCGTAACGACCAGTTCACACTCGGACTTCCGTTCGACCGTCGTGCGGCTCGTCATGGGGCTGCGCTCACTCTCTTTTCTTACGTCCATCAATCTTCTCCTTCCGTTTTCAGTTCCTCGACAACCTTGTCCAACTCGTCGAAGCGTGCGTCCCAGAGCTGGCGGTACCTCTCGATCCATGCCGCCTCTTCCTCCATCCGGCGCAGGCCGAGCTTGCAGGTCCGAACGCGCCCGACCTTCTTCGTGATGACGAGCCCCGCCTGCTCCAGGACGACGACATGCTTCTTCATACCCGTGAGGGTCATGTGGAACTTTTCGGCAAGCTCCGTGATCGAAGCTTCTGCACTTCCGAGTTGCTCCAGCACGCCGCGCCGGGTCGCGTCGGAGAGCGCGGCGAACGAGGCATCAAGGCGGACTGTCGTATACTGAACCATTTGGTTCAGTATTAGCGCATGGATCGACGGCTTGCAAGGGGAGGTCGAGCGCGCTGTGTTGCCGACCGCTTCCCCCTCAACCGAACGCTCGCCGCTGCCTTCATTAGTTCACGGTGAATTTCGACGACGCCCGGGACAGGCTCGTGCCTGAGCCAATAGTTTCAACGACTGGAACAGAAGCCTGCCGGCGAATCCGCCTTGGCAGGCTTCATGCTTTTGTGGCTTGGATAGTCCAAGCAGTCTGGGGGGAGCCATGAACTACGCCAGGATGGTGATCGAGAGGGAGGCGCCGGAGGAATACGGCTACGACCGTATTCGCTATAACCTTTCCGAAAGCTCGATTGCCGACCAGGAACTCTCCGACATCGGTCTCACGCTGCCCGATCTCACCCTGTTCTACGGCGAACATCGCGGCGATAAGG
>NZ_RZOI01001007.1:0-1690 GCF_004022645.1 Mesorhizobium sp. M4A.F.Ca.ET.020.02.1.1
CTATTTCTTCATCACCGCGGCAGTGTCCTATGCCTTCCCCAATTTGTTGATGTTCTCGGCCATTCCGCATCTCGGCGCCGGTTACACCGGCATCATGTTCACGCTGTCGCCGGTCGTCACGCTGGTGTTCTCGATCCTACTCGGCGTCAGGCGGCCGAATCTGCTCGGTGTCGTCGGCATCGCCGTCGGCTTCGTCGGTGCGGTGATGGTAGCGGTCACGCGCGGCGAGGCCGGCCAGCCGGCCGAGTTCTTCTGGGTGGCGGTCGGGCTGCTGATCCCGGTCAGCCTCGCCGCCGGCAATATCTACCGCACCGTCGACTGGCCCGAAGAGACCGGTCCGATCGAGCTTGCCGTCGGCAGCCATCTGGCCTCGGCCACGCTGCTGCTGGCAGGCATTCTGGCCTTGCTGGGCAAGAGCGCATTTGTCCCGCTCAGCGGCGTGCCGCTGGTGGTCGCCGGCCAGGTGGCGTCGGCCTCGGCGATGTTTGCCTTCTTCTTCCGCCTGCAGGCGGTCGGCGGCCCGGTCTATCTCAGCCAGATCGGCTACGTCGCGGCTGCTGTCGGCCTGTTCGCCGGCACGATCTTCCTTGGCGAGCACTACCAGTTGCTGACCTGGATGGGTGCGATGATCATCACCGCTGGCGTGTTCATCACCACCAGGGCGCAGAGCCAGACCAGTGCCAGGCTGCAGGGTCAGGCAGCGTGAGCTCCGAGATCGATGCCGAGGAGATCGCTCAGACCGATCCCTTTTCGGCCAGCACCATGTAGTTGACGTCCATGTCCTTCGACCGCTGCCAGCGGTCGGCCAGCGGATGGTAGACGACGCCGGTGCGGTCGATGATGGTCAGGCCGGCAGCACCAAGCGCCTTTTCCAGTTCTTCCGGCCGCACCAACTTGCCGAACTGGTGTGTGCCGCGCGGCAGCCAGCGCAGCACATATTCGGCGCCGATGATGGCAAGGCCGAGCGCCTTCAGCGTGCGGTTGATGGTGGCGACGAACATGATGCCGCCGGGCTTGACCATCTGGCCGCATTTGGCGACGAACAGGTCGATGTCGGCGACGTGCTCCACCACTTCCATGTTGAGGATGACGTCGAATGTCTCGCCGGCGTCGGCGAGGTCCTCCGCCGTCGTGGCGCGGTAGTCGACACTGACGCCGACCTCGGCCGCATGCAGCTTTGCCACCTCGATGTTGGTGACGGAAGCGTCGGCGCCGACCACTTCGGCGCCGAGCCTGGCCATCGGCTCGCACAAAAGCCCGCCGCCGCAGCCGATGTCGAGAAAACGCAGGCCCTCGAACGGCCGCGCCGCGCGCGGATCGCGGCCAAAGCGTGCCGCCACCTGGTCGCGGATGTAGGCAAGCCGGACCGGATTGAACTTGTGCAGCGGCCTGAATTTGCCGTTCGGGTTCCACCATTCAGCGGCAAGCGCGGAGAAGCGTTCCACTTCTCCGGCATCGATCGTCGACCGTCGGGGTTCTGACATGGGGCGGGTCTCCTCGAACGCTAGGAAGTCGGTTGCCGGGCCGCGAATGTCAAGGCGGCTTTTCTCGACAGCTGCCATACCGATGCGCGGCGGCGCATCTGGTGACGCCGGCCACATCCTTCAGTCGCGGCAGCTTGGCCGTCGGTCGGCAGGCGCGACGGCGGGTCAACTGGCGAGCGCGACCCCCAGGTGCTTCATGTCGACGC
>NZ_RZOI01001008.1:0-1688 GCF_004022645.1 Mesorhizobium sp. M4A.F.Ca.ET.020.02.1.1
CCCCCCGCCGCCCCCGCCGCCACTGTCTCCGCCATCATGGTCGCCGCTGCTCGCGCCCTCGTGATCGCCGCTTTCGTGATCACCCTCGCCCCTGCCCTGGTCGCCGTCATGCTCGCCACTGTCGACCCGTCGCCTTCATGATCACCTTCGTCATTTTCGGCCACATCATGGTCGCGCTCATCGCCGGCGGTGGCGCCCTGGTCGTCATCGTCGGGCAGCGTCGCCGCCACCTCGCCGCCATGGTCCGAGAACTCGCCCGCAAGGCACTGCTGCGTTGCGAGACTGCCGAACAGGCTGACCGAAGCCGCCAGCAGCAAAGGAACAGCCTTCATCGTCGTCTCCATCCGGCACGTGGACCGCCATTGTCGAAGGCGGATCATTGTCCGGCCGGATTACGGCGCGCTTAAATGAGTATAAGCAATTTTAGCAGCTGCTTATTTTCGTAACGACCCGACGGGAGCCGACCCGGGCCTGCCGCTTGCGGCGGTCAGCGGCCGTAAAGCCCGATCTCGTCCGGCTGGATCGGGCCGGCGGCTTTCGACTTGACGTCGTCGCCCGTCAGCTGCTTCAGGGCCGCGTCAAGCCTGTCGCTGTCACTGCCGATCGGATCGATGATCGCATTGACGAACGTATCGAGCGAAACGCCGAGTTGGTCCAACCCCAGCTTCTTCTCGATCGCGATGATCTCGGAAGCAGATCTCTGTTTCAACGCCTCGACCGCGTTCTTGACGGCCGTGCCGTAGGACAACAGCGAAGCGTAGTCGCCATGGTCAACGCCGAACTCCTTGCCGACGCGCTCCATCAGCCGGACCTTGATGGCCGTGATGTTGAGGCTGTTCACGCTGAACATGGTCCCGGAGATCTTGGCCTGCGCCTGTTTCAGGGGCGAGCCCGAGCCGGCGAGGCTGGAGACGCCATTGGCACTCTCGGCGAGGCTGTCCTCCGCCGCATGTTGCGGGCGTTGCTGCTGCAGGATCAGCAGGGCGGCGTTGCTCAGTGCGGAGAGTGAAGACATTGCCGGTCTCGCGGGCCGGCCCGCTCGTCATGGAGGGCCGCGCCGGACATTCGAGCCAAGACATCATGCCTTGAGCGCAACAAGTCGGTTCGGCAAAGCGATAACCTGATGTCGATTAAGAATTTCCTAGGTCGATCGGCTCAACCGACGCGCCTGGCCGGCAAGTCAACCTCGCCGACCGCCCTGGCGACGATCGCCTCCAGCGGCTCGGGCCGGTGCAGCAGATAGCCCTGGCCGTAGGCGACGCCCATGTCACTCAGGATATCCAGCGCCACCCGCTGCTCGATCTTTTCGGCCACCACGCCGCAGCCGAGGCTCCTGGCGATGCCGGATATCGCCGAGACGATCTCGCGGTCGAAGCGGCTCTCGGCGATGTGCTCGACGAAGGAGCCGTCGATCTTGATGGCGTCGACGGGAAAGCGCCGCAGATATTCGAACGAGCTCATGCCGGCGCCGAAATCGTCGAGGCTGACACGACAGCGCCGTTCCCGCGCCTTGCGCACGAACGCCTCGGCGGCATCGAAATTGGTGACGGCCGCGGTCTCGGTGATCTCGAAGCCGATGCCGGCGGGCGGCGCTGGAACTGCACGGGGCGGCGATGCGCTCGGGCGCCATCTCGCTTGACTTCAACCTGTCGGCGCAGACGCTGAGCGACCCGCAGCTGTGGGAGTTC
>NZ_RZOI01001009.1:0-1683 GCF_004022645.1 Mesorhizobium sp. M4A.F.Ca.ET.020.02.1.1
GATCGGACAGGACCGATTCCAGGGTGCGCGGCAGCCTGCCGCGCCCCCTGGAATCGGTCCTGTCCGATCCTCGGCGGGACATCGAACTCGTGGTCGTCGACGACGCTTCCGACGACGGCACCGAAGCCTATCTGGCTTCGCTTGCCGATCCCCGCCTGGCCTGGCGCCGACTACTGGTGCGATCCGGTGCCAACCGGGCACGCAACGAGGGCGCCACGCTGACCAGCGCGCCGCTTATTGCGTTTCTCGATTCCGACGATGCATTCTGTCCGGGACGCATCGAGCGGTTGATCGCGTTCTTCGATGCCAATCCGGATATTGCGTGCACCATCGACGGCTTCAGCGACGTCGCGGACCGGCGCCGGCGCCTGCACCTGTTGCCGGACCCGACCCCTGACGCCGACAGGCTGCGTCAGCTGCTGCTTTGCCACTGCGTGCCATTGACCAATTCGACCGTTACCGTGCGCCGTTCCGCCTTCGTCTCGATCGGCGGTTACGATGTGGGCCTGTATCGTCATCAGGACCGCGAATTCCTGGTCCGGCTGGGAAAGCAGCACCGCATCGCCTTCGGCAAGGCCGCCGACGTCCTCAAATATCGTGAAGCCAATTCAATGTCGCGCACCCATGCCGGCTACATTGTGGGCCTGGACGATTTCGTCGCCCGCTGCCCGGACTATCGGACGAACGACTACGCCGCGATCCTCTGTTACCTGACGCTGCGCGGCGTGTTGAAGGCCGTGGCGCAGGGCAGCCTCGGCGTGGCGCTGGCGGAAATCAAGGCCTGGCGAAGGGCAAACAACCTGCCCGGGGGCTTTGGCGTCGTTTCCGGTTATTTCGCCGGGCGGCGGCAACGGCGGGAATTGGAACAGTCGTTCGCTCAGGCCGCCACGACGTCGGCTGAATAACGCAGTTCGCGCAATGGTTTGACCCGGCTGGTCGTCTCGGAATAGAGCGGATGCGCCTTGTAGGCGGCCAGCGCCGCGTCGTCCTCGAATTCGGCATAGACGACCACGTCGATCGCGTTGGAGAACAGATCGACCTTGGTGTTGAGCGTCACTTCGAAATGCTTCGAGTGCGGAATCTTGCCCAATTCCTGCAGGCCCGATCGCACGGTCTCCACATCCTCCTTGTGCCGCACGCTGAAGAAAACGATGTGCCGGATCAAACCAGCCTCCTTGATCGTCATTTCAGGCGTGTTTTGTGGGAGCAAGGGCGCAGCGTCAACCGGCAACGATGTCGCGCCCGCCTTGCGGTTGCCGGGGCGTTAGGCCGCTCCGGTGACGTATCGCACGATGCGCGACATCTCCCTGATTGTTACGTCGAGGTAGTGGCCCTGATTGTAGAGGCCATCCCAGATCAGGAAGAAGGTGATGGCGCAGATGACGATGACGTAACGCATGGCTGAAACTATCGTATGCAGGCTAACGCAACCATAGCGATTCCGCTGCAGGCGGCCATTTTCCCGCGGATTGTTGGCTCCAGATCCATCCTCGGCCTGCCCCTTGAAGTTCCTGCTGATGCCGTGGAAGATTGTGCCGGCAATTCAACGGCAAGCTCTGCAGTTCCGGTCGTGGCGACTGCGTTCGAGCCTGATGAATGGACCATGAGAGGGGTGGGGCCGGCGATGCGCGGGCTTCACGAAAGTCGGGGGCAGGAAATGGCTTTCAAGCAAGATCCTGGCAT
>NZ_RZOI01000100.1:0-12323 GCF_004022645.1 Mesorhizobium sp. M4A.F.Ca.ET.020.02.1.1
ATGCTGGGGATTTCCAGCGTCGAGACCGACACCAGCGCCCAGCCGGACAGAGGCAGCGCGATCTGGAAGGCATAGAGCAGAATATGCGCGAGTGGTGCTGCCCGCCGCTCCAGGGTGCCGACCGATGACGGCAAGGGTGGCACCGCATTGCCGAGCCGCCACGCGACGCGCAGGATGATCAAGCCAAGCAGCAGGAAGCCGAAGGATTTGTGCAGCTGGATCAGCTCGAAGGCGGTGCGCTGGCTTTCGATCCGCATCATCGCGAAGCCGAGCACGAACTGGCCGATGAAGATCAACCCGATCAGCCAGTGCAGGATGATCGTTGCCCAGCCGTAGCGGGTGGAGGTGTTGGTGATTGACGATTCCATGGCCGAAAAACGCCGCTGAGGTCAGCTTTCTTCCAGGCTACCCTATGCCCCACTCTCCACACAATTCCGGGCGCCGGCGGCGGCCAATAAGGTTGGCGACCAACCTTGGAGCGATGGTTTCGCCGCGGGCCTGCAGCGCGCCTACCCGCTCACCTTGAAGAAATCCACGAAAGCCCTGAGCGCCGGCCGCATCTGCCGACGCCTCGGATAATAGACGAAGAAGCCGTCGAAGGATGGGCACCAGTCATCCAGCACGCGGATCAGCCTGCCGGTTGCGAGCGGGGTGCGGACATAGTCCTCGAAGACGAAGGCGAGCCCGGCGCCGCCGACCGCCGCCTGGGCGATCAGATGGTCCTCGTCGAGGATTAGCGGCCCTTGCGCAGCGATCTCGATCTCCTCGCCGTCCTTCTCGAACTCCCAGCGATAGAGGATGCCGCTGGAAAAGCGGAAGCGGATGCAGCGGTGGTCGGCAAGCTCGCGCGGGTGGCTCGGCTTGGGGCTGGTCGCGAAATAGGACGGCGCGCCGACCACGGCACCGCGAAGATCCGGGCCGATGCGCACCGCGATCATGTCGCGCTGCAGGCTCTCGCCGAGCCTGACGCCGGCGTCGAAGCCGCCCTCGACGACATCGGTGAAGCGGTCCTCGATGACAATTTCCAGCACGATGTCGGGATAGGCGACGGCGAAGGCGCCGAGCCTCGGCGTCAGCGTCAGGTGCGCTGCCGTGCGCGGCACGGTCAGCCGCAGGTTGCCGGCCGGTCGGTCGCGCGCCTCTACCGCCGTCTCCAGCGCAAGGTCGATCTCGGACAATGCTGGCCGCAGCCGTTCGAGCAACTGCGCGCCCTCCTCTGTCGGCGCCACGCTGCGCGTGCTGCGGGCCAGGAGCCGCACGCCGAGCCGGGCCTCCAGGCTCGACACCGCGTGGCTGACTGCCGACGGCGCAATGCCGAGCTCGCGCGCGGCGCCGCGGAAGCTGGCGCATTGGGCGACCGTGGCGAGCACCGCGAGCTGGGAAAGGTTCGTTCGGTTCATTGATCTATCTTTTGGAACAAGTTGTGCGAAAGAGACATGATTATCGAACGGCGTGCAAGGCACTATTTCTCCCCCATCGCAACAAGGAGATGCGCCATGCAAACCCGCAAGCTTGGAACTGAACTCGAAGTCTTCCCCGTCGGCCTCGGCTGCATGGGCATGAGCTTCGGCTATGGCGGCCAGCCGGAAGCCGAGGCGATCGCCACGCTGCGCCGCGCCATCGAGATCGGCGTCACCTTCTTCGACACGGCCGAGGTCTATGGCCCCTACGAGAACGAGATCCTGCTCGGCAAGGCGTTGAAGCCGGTGCGTGACAAGGTGACGATCGCCACCAAATTCGGCTTCAAGATCCTGGAGGAGGGCAGCGGCACCGACCGCATGGCCGGCGTCGACAGCCGCCCCCAACATGTCAAGGCAGTGGCCGAGGCCTCGCTCAAGCGCTTGAATACCGATGTGATCGACCTCTATTACCAGCACCGTGTCGACCCCAACGTGCCGATCGAGGACACAGTCGGCGCCATGGCCGAGCTGGTGCGCGAGGGCAAGGTCCGCGCCCTCGGCCTCTCGGAGGCGAGTGCGACGACCATCCGCCGGGCGCATGCCGTGCACCCGATATCGGCGGTGCAGAGCGAATATTCGCTGTGGAGCCGCGACCCCGAGGATGAGGTGTTCGCCGTCTGCCGCGAGCTCGGCATCGGCTTTGTGCCCTACAGCCCGCTGGGACGCGGCCTGCTCACCGGCACGATCGCCAAGCCCGATGTCCTCGGCGCCGGCGACTGGCGCCTCGGCCTGCCGCGCTTCCAGGCCGAAGCCATGGCAGCCAACGCCAAGGTTGTTGCCACACTGGAAAAGATGGCGGCGGAGAAGGGCGTGACATCGGCACAACTGGCGCTCGCCTGGGTGCTGCACCAGGGCGATTTCATCGTGCCGATCCCCGGCGCGCGGAAAATCCGCCATCTGGAGCAGAACACGGCAGCAGCCGGGGTCGAATTGAGTGCTGCGGAGGTGGCTGCCATCGGCGACGCGCTGTCGCCGGATAAGGTGGTCGGCAAGCGCTATACCGAGGAGCTGATGGCGCTGGTGAATGGGTGAGTACGCAGAATGCTGAATGGAAAGGGACGCTTCGGCGCCCCTTTTGTTGAGGTGCTGGTGCGAGGCACCCCCTCTGTCCTGCCGGACATCTCCCCCTCAAGGGGGGAGATTGGCTGTCACCGCCGCTTTCGCCAATTACGAACGTTTGAAGGAAAGGCGCGGCGTCAAAGCTGCTGATCTCCCCCCTTGTGGGGGAGATGCCCGGCAGGGCAGAGGGGGGCGCCTCGCACACACCTATCTTACCAGGCCACCATACGAATCTCCGGCCAATACTCCCGCGCCCGCGCCCCCTTCACCTCATGCGTCCGCTGATTGTCCAGCGCCCGATTAGGCGTGATGCGGAAGGAAAAAATATCGTCGAGCCCGAACGGCGCCACAAGATCGAGGCGCCCCTGTGCATCGTACCGCACTCCAACCGCGTGCGTCTTCGAAGCAAAATAGCTGACGGACTCGCTTGCGCTCGCATAGCGCGGGCATTCCTGCCCGAACTTCTCCGGATACCACAGATGCACCCGCGCCTGGTTGCGCACCTCGACCGGCAGCGCCAGCCCTGCGAAGTGCAGCGCCGCCCGGCGGATCACCGCATCCTCGGCCTCGTAGGAAAGGTCGGCATCGTCGAAATAGAACAGGTCGACATCCTTGATGCCGTAGCCCGGCGGCTTGCCGGTCAGATGGTTCCAGACGCTGTTGTAGAGCGCGCCCGACACCATCAGCCAGTCCGGCAGCGCGAGATCACGCACCCGCGCCAGTGTTTCGCCAATGAGCGGGTCGGTCGCGATGATGCCGAGGAACGCCGCGCGCTGTTCTTCAAAAGGAAGGCCGGAATAGCGCAGATGGTCCATCGCCCTTTGGAGGACGATTCGCCATCTGACGGCAATCCCCTCAAGTCCTCAGCACGCCGCCCGTCTGCTTGTTGACGTTCTCGACGATGCGTTTGGCCAGCGCCTCGAAATCCTCGTCGGTCAGCGTCTTCTCGAGCGGCTGGATCGACACCTCGATGGCGATCGACTTCTTGGCCGCGCCCAGTGACGCGCCCTCGAAGATGTCGAAGACCGAGACGCCGGTGACCAGCTTCTTGTCGGCAGCGAGTGCGGCGCGCACCAGCGTGCCGGCCTCGACCGTCCTGTCGACGACGAAGGCGAAATCGCGCTTCACCGCCTGGAAGGCGGAGAGCTCCAGCTTCGGCTTGGTCCGTGTCGGCTTGGCTTTTGGCTCCGGCACCGCATCGACATATACCTCGAAGCCGCAGAGCGGCCCGGAGACATCGAGCGCTTCCAGCGTCTTCGGATGGAACTCGCCGAACGTGCCGAGCACCGTCTTCGGCCCGAGCTTGATCGTGCCGGAGCGGCCGGGGTGGTACCAGGCCGGGCCGCCGGGCTCGATCTGCAGCCGGTCGACCGGCGCGCCGCAGGCTTCGAGCGCGGCGATCGCGTCCGCCTTGGCGTCGAACACGCCGACTGGCCCGGAATTGCCGGCCCAGCTGCGGCCGGAGCCGTCGAGTTTGGCCGTGCCGCGCCGCACGCCGGCGGCGACGCGCCGCTGCTGGTCGGGCAAATCGCCTTCATAGGTGCCGGAGACTTCGAACAGCGCCACGTCGCCGATGCCCCGGTCGGCATTGCGTTGTGCCGCCGAAATGAGCCCAGGCAGCAGCGAAGGCCGCATGTCCGACATGTCGGCGGCGATCGGGTTGGCGAGCTTCAGCGCCGTCTGGCCGCCGCCGAACAGCTCGGCATGCTTTGCCGGAATGAAGGACCAGGTCACGGCCTCCATCATGCCGCGCACGGCCAGCGCTCGCTTCGCCGCGCGGGTGCGGATCTGCAGTGTCGTCAGGATCCTGCCGTTGACCGCGTCATGCGCGCCAAGCGGCTGCGGCGCGATGTTGTCGACGCCGTGGATGCGCATCACCTCCTCGACCAGGTCGGCCTTGCCGTCGACATCCGGCCGCCAGGACGGCACCTTCACCTCTACGTCGTCGCCCGAACTGCGCGGCTCGAAGCCCAGGCGGGTCAGGATAGCGAGCGCTTCCTCTCTTGGCACCTCGATGCCGGTCAGCCGCCTGACCTCCGACAACGGGAAGGAAACCACCTTCGCCCTGTGGCCGGCATAGCCGGCAACCTCGATCTCCGTCGGCATACCGCCGCAGAAGTCGAGCACCAGCTTTGTCGCCAGTTCGAGGCCTGGCACCATGAATTCGGGGTCGACACCGCGTTCGAAGCGGTAGCGCGCATCGGAGATGATGCCGAGCGTGCGGCCGGTGCGCGCCGTGGTAATCGGGTCCCAAAGCGCCGACTCGATCAGCACGTCGGTGGTGTTCTCATCGCAGCCGGAATGCTCGCCGCCCATGATGCCGGCGATGGATTCGACGCCGTCCTCGTCGGCGATCACGCACATCTCGGGCGTCAGCGTGTATTCGCGGCCGTCGAGCGCCAGTACCTGTTCGCCGTCCTTTGCCCGGCGTACGGTCAAGTTGCCGGCGACCTTTGCGGCATCGAACACATGCAGCGGCCTGCCGCGGTCGAAGGTGACGTAGTTGGTGATGTCGACCAGAGCGCTGATGGGCCTGAGCCCGATGGCGAGCAGCCTCTGCTGCAGCCATTTTGGCGACGGGCCGTTCCTCACGCCTCTGACCAACGTGAGCGCGAAGCCGGGGCAGAGCTCCGGAGCCTCGATCTTGACCTTGACTGGACACATGCCGGTACCGGCATGTGGCATGATCCCGCCGCCGACGAGCCGGCCGAGCCCGCTCGCCGCGAGGTCGCGTGCGATGCCGTAGACGCTGGTCGCATCCGGCCGGTTCGGCGTCAGATTGATCTCGATCACCGGGTCGTCGAGATGGGCATAGGCGGCGAAGCTGGTGCCGAGCGGCGCATCCGCCGGCAAGTCGATGATGCCATTGTGCTCGTCGGAAATCTCCAGCTCGCGCTCGGAGCACATCATGCCGTGGCTCTCGACGCCGCGGATCTTGCCGACCGAGAGCGTCACGTCGATGCCGGGAACATAGGTGCCGGGCGCGGCGAAGGCGCCGATCAGGCCGGCGCGGGCGTTCGGCGCGCCGCAAACCACTTGCACCGGCGGCTTGCCGTCGCCGGTGTCGACCGTCAACACGCGCAGCCGGTCGGCGTCGGGATGCTGCACTGCCGTCAGCACTTTAGCGATGACGAAGGGCTTCAGGCCCGCCTTGTCGTCGACATGTTCGACCTCGAGGCCGATCGCGGTCAGCCGTTCGACGATCTCGGTCAGCGACGCGTCGGTCTCGAGATGGTCCTTGAGCCAGGAGAGGGTGAATTTCATAGCTGTGTTCCGTTGGGTCTGGGCACGCTGGTCTTCAGGTGTCTCGGCAAGTCGTCCGGCATGTGCAGGAAGGGAAGCTGCTCGCGCACATGGGCATGGTGCGTCGGCTTGAAATAGGCCGGCATGTCCATGGCACCGAGCGTGAAATAGATGTGGCCGCTGAGCCGCCCGTCCACATAGGCGATTGGCGAGCCGCAAATGCCACAGAAGGATCGCGTCACCGGGCCGTTCTCGAACTTCTTCAGCGCCTTGCCGTCGAGCGCCACCTGGTCGGCCATGAAGCCGACAAAGGCCGACACCGGCGCGCCGCTCGCCCGCCGGCAATCGCCGCAATGGCAATAGCTGATGTGGTGCGGCTCGGCTGACGCCTCGAACCGCACCGCGCCGCAGCGGCAGCCGCCGGTGTGCGGCGCTGTCATGCGGAGAGGCCTCCGAACAGCGTCGGCATGTCGAGCGGCCGGAAGCCGTAATGCGACAGCCAGCGCACATCGGCGTCGAAGAAGGCGCGCAGGTCCGGCATGCCGTATTTCAGCATGGCGATGCGGTCGATGCCCAAGCCCCAGGCAAAGCCCTGGTATTCGTTGGGATCGAGTCCGCCATGGCGCAGCACGTTGGGATGCACCATGCCGCAGCCCAGTATCTCCATCCAGTCGGAGCCTTCGCCGAAGCGCACCTCGCCGGGCCGCGAACGGTCGCACTGGATGTCGACCTCGAGGCTCGGCTCGGTGAACGGGAAGAAGGACGGCCGGAAGCGCATCTTGACGTTAGGCACCTCGAAGAACGCCTTGCAGAACTCCTCCAGCACCCACTTCATGTTGGCGACGTTGGCTGATCTGTCGATCACCAAACCCTCGACCTGATGGAACATCGGCGAGTGCGTGGCGTCCGAATCCTGCCGGTAGGTCTTGCCGGGAATGACGATGCGGATTGGCGGCTTCTGCCGCTCCATGGTGCGGATCTGCACCGGCGAGGTGTGCGTGCGCAACAGCTTGCGCTCGCCCTTCTCGTCCGGCTGGAAGAAGAAGGTGTCGTGCATCTCGCGCGCCGGATGGCCTTCCGGGAAGTTCAGCGCGGTGAAATTGTAATAGTCGGTCTCGACATCGGGACCTTCGGCGATGGCGAAGCCGAGGTCGCCGAAGATCGCCGCGATCTCGTCGATGACCTGGCTGATCGGATGGATGCGGCCGCGCTCGGCCGGCGACTGGCGCACCGGCAGCGTCACGTCGACTGTCTCGGCGGCCAGCCGGGCAGCGATCGCCACGTCCTTCAGTTCCGCCTTGCGCGCCGTGAGCGCCTCGGTGACGCGGTTCTTCAGCCCGTTGATCGCCGGGCCTTTCACCTGCCGCTCCTCGGCGCTCATCGCGCCAAGCGTCTTCAGCATTTCGGAGACCGAGCCCTTCTTGCCCAGCGCCGAGACACGCACCGCCTCGATCGCCTGCTCGTCGGCGGCCGACGCAATGTCGGCCATCAGGGAATTTTCGAGAGTTTCCATGTCACTCATGTTCCAGACCTGATTGAGCCAAAGAAAAACCCGCGCCAGCCCTGCCAGCGCGGGTTTCCCAAATCAAGTGTCGAATAAGCTTGGGAAGGCGCTGGTTAGGCTACAGCGCTTTCAAAAGCGTTCGGCGTGGTGTTCTTGAGGTATTCGAGCGCGACCTTGGCCTTGGCCACCAGCGCGGCGAAAGCCTGCGGCTCGTGGATGGCCATGTCCGACAGGACCTTGCGGTCGATCTCGATGCCGGCCTTGTTGAGGCCGTCGATGAAGCGGCCATAGGTCAGGCCGTGCTCGTGGGTCGCGGCGTTGATGCGCTGGATCCACAGCGCGCGGAACGAACGCTTGCGGTTCTTGCGGTCACGATAGGCGTACTGCAGCGACTTTTCCACCGCCTGCTTGGCGATGCGGATGGTGTTCTTCCGGCGGCCGTAGAAACCCTTGGCGGCTTTCAGGACCTTCTTGTGCTTGGCGTGAGCGGTGACGCCTCTCTTTACGCGTGCCATGTCATGATCTCCTTAAAACGTTGTCCAGGCCGAATGCTCAGAGGCCGTTCGGCAGAAAATTCTTGATGACCTTCTTGCCGTCCGGTTCAGCCAGAACCATCGTGCCGCGGGCATCGCGAATGAACTTGTTGGAACGCTTGATCATGCCGTGGCGCTTGCCGGCGGCAGCCGACAGCACCTTGCCGGTGGCAGTAATCTTGAACCGCTTCTTGGCGGCCGATTTGGTCTTCATCTTGGGCATTTTGCTACTCCGTATTGTGGGCGCACCATCGCGCTTCTTGTTCGCTTCGGGCCGACCAAAGCCCGAAAAGCAAATGAAACCGCCACGGCATGCCCTGCCGGGCGGTTTTTGTTTTTTGCTCTGCGTATCGTGCGTTCCGTAAATCAGAGATGATTTCCGGGCCGATACGCGGAACGGCGGTCCTATAGATCAAAGCGGGCCCGGGCGCAACACCTCAGGCTGTGCGACGCTCTGTCCTTCAGGGAAGGCGGAAAAGCACCGGCAGCACACCCGACTGCTGCGCGCCGTCAATCAGCTCGAAGGCCGGCAGGGCGACCAGGAACACCAGCCCGTCGAGCAGCGTGGTGAGCAGCAGGCGCGGCTTGAAGCTGCCGGTATCGCCTTCATCGTAGAGCGAGAGGTTGGGAAAGAAGCGCGGCACGCGCGCGACATAGGTCTGGTAGGGTGCGCCGAGCGCCTCCTTGAGGAACTTCTCCTCGCGCAGGATGACGATGTGGAAGGCGCCGGCGCATAGGGCCGCGAAGAGGATGATCCCGGTGAACGAGCCGATCTGCGCCCCGACGCCGGCGGCGGCGACCGTCGAGAACACATAGAGCGGGTTGCGGGTGATCGAGTAGGGGCCGCCGGTAACCACTTCGGAGGATTTGCGTCCGCCGATATAGAGCGTCGACCACAGGCGGCCGACGACGCCGAGGAAGATCAGCAGCACACCCAACATCTCGATCGACTCATGCACCCAGGTATCGGGCGGAAAGGTCGACTGGCCGAACAACAGCGCTGCGAACAGCACCACGATCAGCACCGCAATCACCATTCTGCGTATTTGCTGGTAATTGCCCAACCCATATTTTGCATGGGTGGTGTCAGGGAATTTGACGTCATCGACCATGATACATCCGATCGTCGAGATTGCCGGCGATCGGATTGAAAACTGGCGCCCCGCCGATCGTCGGGACGCCCTGCTCCGCAATTCAGGCGGATTTTAGGGCACGCTGCGGTGAAGGCTGGTCAATTCTGCTTTCTCGAAGCCGTGATCGAAGCGAAGGCTTGGGCAGTCATGCGGCACGGATCGGACTGGAAGAAGGTGCCCGCCCCGTTTAACGGGGCGCCAGCACCATCATCATCTGGCGGCCTTCGAGCTTTGGTTCCGCCTCGACCTTGGCGATCGGCGCCACCTCCTCGCGGACCTTGTTCAGAAGCTGCATGCCGAGTTCCATATGCGCCATCTCGCGGCCGCGGAAGCGCAGCGTAAGCTTGACCTTGTCGCCTTCCTCGAAGAAGCGGCGCACCGCCTTCATCTTGGTCTCGTAGTCATGGCTGTCGATGTTCGGGCGCATCTTGATCTCCTTGATCTCGATGACCTTCTGGTTCTTGCGCGCCTCGGCCGCCTTCTTCTGGTTGGCGTATTTCAGCTTGCCGAGATCGAGGATTTTTACGACGGGCGGCTGTGCGTTGGGCGATATCTCGACGAGGTCGAGCCCGGCTTCTTCGGCGAGCAGCAATGCGTCGTTGATGGAAACTTCGCCACGGTTCTGGCCTTCGGCGTCGATAAGCTGGACCCGGGGAACCCGGATGTCACGGTTGGAGCGCGGCCCATCCTTGGTGGGCGCCGCTGCTTTGAAAGGTCTGCGAATGGTCGTGGTCTCCTTGGGCCGTTTCGTTCAGGGTTCAAAAGTTCGGATCGTCGGGACGCGCCAATGTGGTGAGCGCGCGGCGCAAGTCAATAGCACAGGCTTCTCAAGAAATCACCTGATCCCGCGCCTGCACCAAGCAAAGAAAGTTACTGAGCACTTTTCGTCGAACGCCCCGCCGTGCCAAAAGACCGGCGTGAGGAACAGGACCTACCGCCAGCCATGACCGCCAACGCTCCCGTGTATCTGGATGTCGAGGGAACCAGCATCGCCGTCAGGCAGGCGCAAGGTGCCGCGCCCGGCATCGTCTGGCTCGGCGGCTACAAATCGGACATGCTGGGCACCAAGGCCGAGACGCTGGCCGGATGGGCGGCAAAAGATGGCCGGGCCTTCTTGCGCCACGATTATTCCGGACATGGCGAGTCCGGCGGCGCCTTCGCCGACGGCACCATCTCGAAATGGCTGGCCGAAAGCCTTGCTGTGTTTCGCCGTTTCACGCAGGGCAGCCAGATCCTGGTCGGCTCCTCGATGGGCGCCTGGATTGCGCTGCGCATGGTGCAGGAGCTGCGCAAGACGGGTGACGCCAACGTCGCCGGCCTGGTGCTTTTGGCGCCGGCGCCGGATTTTACCGCCGAGTTGATCGAGCCGGTGCTGACCGAGGCGCAGAAACACGATCTGTCCGAGAAAGGGTTCTTCGCCGAACCGTCGGACTATTCGGCCGAGCCCTATATCTACACCCGTGCTCTGATCGAGGACGGCAGGCGGAACCTGGTGATGGACGGGCCGATCGATACCCATTGCCCGGTGCACATCCTGCAGGGCCTCGCCGATCCGGAAGTGCCGTCCAGCCATGCGCTGAAGCTCGCGGCGCTCCTGCCGGCCGACGACGTGACGCTTTCGCTCATTCCTGACGGCGACCACCGCCTGTCACGGCCGCAGGATCTCGACATGCTGGTGCGGGTGGTGGGCGATGTGGTGCAGCGAGGCCCGTGAGCATGCGCATCTCCATTCCGATATCCGCTTTCGTTGCGGCGATCATCGGTTTCGGCGGCACGCTGGCCGTCGTCATCGCCGCCGCCAAGGCGGTCGGCGCGACCCAGACCGAAACCGCGAGCGGGGTGACGGCGATCTGCCTGGCGATGGCCGTCGAGTGCCTGTGGCTGTCCTGGCGCACGAAGATGCCCATTATCACCGCCTGGTCGACGCCCGGTCTGGCGCTGGTCGCGGCATCGAGCGGCTTTTCCGTGGGCGAGGCGGTCGGCGCCTTCATCGTAACTGCCGTCCTTTTGGTCGCCACCGGCCTGTTCAAGCCGCTGACCCAGCTGATTGCCAGGATTCCGCCGTCCGTTGCTTCCGGCATGCTGGCCGGCATCCTCGTCGGCTTCGCCACCAATGCCTTCAAGGCCATTCCCGGCGACCCCTGGCTGATCCTGCCGCTGATCGCGGCCTTCTTCGTCATCCGGCTGTTCAACCCGGCGCTGTCGGTGCTGGCGGTGCTGATCGGCGGCGGGCTGGCCGCCTTCCTGACCGGCCGTGTCGGCGGCCTGCCGGTGCCGGAACTGTCGACGCTGACGCTGATCGCGCCGCATTTCACGGCGAGCGCCATCATCGGGCTCGCGCTGCCGCTCTACCTTGTCACCATGGCTTCGCAGAACCTCTCCGGCCTCGCCGTGCTCAGAGCCGCCGGCTATCATCCCGAGCCCGGCCCGCTGAT
The DNA here is from genome assembly GCF_004022645.1 of Mesorhizobium sp. M4A.F.Ca.ET.020.02.1.1. Taxonomy (NCBI): domain Bacteria; kingdom Pseudomonadati; phylum Pseudomonadota; class Alphaproteobacteria; order Hyphomicrobiales; family Phyllobacteriaceae; genus Mesorhizobium; species Mesorhizobium sp. M4A.F.Ca.ET.020.02.1.1. The sequence goes on from NZ_RZOI01000100.1 coordinate 11,368, forward strand.
CGGCGTTACCGGCTTCTTTTCCCTGCTGTCGGCGCCATTTGGCGGCGCCACCTCCAACCTGGCGGCCATTTCGGCGGCGATCTGCACCGGGCCGGACGTCCATCCCGACCCCGCCGAACGCTGGAAGACCGGGCCTTTCTACGCACTCGCCTATTTCGTCTTCGCCGTCTTCGGCGCCTCGCTGGTGGCGATCTTCGCAGTATTGCCGCAGAGCCTGATCGTGCTGGTGGCGGGTCTTGCGCTGATCGCGCCGCTGACCAATGCGCTTTCGATCGCGCTCAAGGACGAGGGCCACCGCATGGCCGCGATCGTCACCTTCGCCGTCACCGCTTCGGGCCTGACGCTGTTCGGCGTTGGCGCGGCATTTTGGGGCCTGGTCGCCGGCATGGTTGTGCTTTTCCTCGAAGAACTCAAAATGAGACAATCATTTCAGCCTCTTGTCCGCTTTTGGGTGCGCTCGTCTTGAATCGCTGTTTTGCCCTTCCCATTTCGATTCCACGCAGCCGGAATTGGCTGTCTCCAACGGAAGGACTGGGAGAAAATGAACACAACTGCATTGATCCGTCCGGCCTGGACGCCGGCGACCATCGCACTGATGGTGATCGGCTTCATGGTGTTCTGGCCGCTCGGCTTCGCCATGCTCGCCTACATCATCTGGGGCGACCGGCTCGACGGCTTCAAGCGTGACGTGAACCGCGCTACCGACGGCATCTTCGCCGGCTGCCGCCGCGGCTCCGACAAGGCCGCGCGCTGGGGCCACGGCTCGTCGCGCACCGGCAACGTCGCCTTCGACGACTGGCGCGAGAAGGAGCTCGACCGCCTGGCCGAGGAACGCCGCAAGCTTGACGAGATGCTGACGGAGTTCGATGAATATGCCCGCGAGCTGCGCCGCGCCAAGGACCAGGACGAGTTTGACCGTTTCATGGCTCAGCGCAACAAGCCGACCGCTCCGACGA
>NZ_RZOI01001010.1:0-1681 GCF_004022645.1 Mesorhizobium sp. M4A.F.Ca.ET.020.02.1.1
GAGCACGACATCGCCGGCGGCGCCGGCGCAGGCGTCGCAACCGCGCTGGTACGCTCGGGGATATTGGCCGACGTCGACGACCTCAGCGCGCTTTTCGACCGCCAAGGCGCGTACCCCGACTATACGCTGGACGCGTTCCACTGGCGCTGATCGGCCGGCTCACCCGATCCGGTTTCCATCTTTTGGATCGAACAGATGCAGCGCCGCCGGATCGGCCGACAGCCGCACAATGTCGCCCGGCCTAACGTTGCTGCGCCCCATGACGAAGACGCAGACCTGCTGGTTGGCGAGCCTGACATAGAACTGCGTCGACAGGCCAAGCGGCTCGACCACCTCGACCTCCGCCTTGAGCGCGCCATCGTCGACCAGCCTGATGTGTTCCGGGCGCAGCCCGATGGTGAGCGCATCGCTATCCTCCAGAGGCAGCCCGTCCGGCAGCCTGAGCTTCTGGCCGTCGGCGAGCACGGCATCGAGCTTGCCGGCCTTGGCGACCTTCGCCGGCAAGAAATTCATGCCGGGCGAGCCGATGAAGCCGGCAACGAAGGTGTTGACCGGCCGGTCGTACAGCTCCAGCGGGTGGCCGACCTGCTGCACATAGCCGTCATGCATGACGACGATGCGGTCTGCCATGGTCATCGCCTCGACCTGGTCGTGCGTGACATAGACCGAGGTGGTCTTGAGCTGCTGGTGCAGCGCCTTGATCTCGGCGCGCATGTGGACGCGCAATTTGGCGTCGAGGTTCGACAGCGGCTCGTCGAACAGGAAGACCTTCGGGTCGCGCACGATGGCGCGGCCCATGGCGACGCGCTGGCGCTGGCCGCCAGAGAGCTGGCGCGGCAGGCGGCCGAGGAAACTGTCGAGGCCGAGGCGCTTGGCGGCCGCGCCCACCCTGCCGTCGATCGTCGCCTTTTCGGCCTTCTTCAACAACAGGCTGAAGCCCATGTTCGACGAGACATCCATATGCGGGTAGAGCGCGTAGGACTGGAACACCATGGCGATGTCGCGGTCCTTTGGCGCGACATCGTTGACCAGCCGCTCGCCAATGCGGATCTCGCCACCAGAGACTTCCTCCAGCCCGGCGATCATGCGCAGCAAGGTCGACTTGCCGCAGCCGGACGGGCCGACCAACACGACGAATTCGCCATCGGCGATCTCGAGATCGACGCCGTGCAGGATGCGTAGCGAGCCATAGTCCTTCTCGACATGTTGCAGCGTGACGGAAGCCATTGATTACCCTTTGACCGCGCCGGCGGTGAGGCCGGTGACGAGATAGCGTTGCAGGAAGGCGAAGAAGATGCAGACCGGGATCAGCGCCAGCACCGAGGCCGCCATCATCTGCCCCCAGTCGACGGCGAACTTGCCGATGAAGGTGAGCAGGCCGACGGCGAAGGTCTTCTGGTCGTCGCTGGAGATCAGCATCAGCGCGAATAGCAATTCGCTCCAGGCGGCGGTGAAGACGAAACCGAGGGTGGCGCCCATGCCGGGCAACGTCAGCGGCACGATCACCCTGCGCATCGCCTGAGCGCGCGTGCAGCCGTCGATCATCGCCGCTTCTTCCAGATCCTTCGGGATGCCGTCGAAGAAGGACTGCATGAGGAAGGTGGCGAAGGCAGTGTTGAAGGCGGTGTAGATGATGATCAGCCCGGTCAGGCTGTTGGTCAGGCCTAGATCGCCCATGATG
>NZ_RZOI01001011.1:0-1671 GCF_004022645.1 Mesorhizobium sp. M4A.F.Ca.ET.020.02.1.1
GGCAAAGACGATGTTGGGCGACTTGCCGCCGAGCTCGAGGAAGACGCGCTTCAAATTGGAGCGCGCCGAATAGTCGAGCAGGCGGCGGCCGACCGGACCGGAACCGGTGAAGGCAATGGCGTCGACATCCATGTGCAGGCCGAGCGCCTCGCCGGCCACCGCGCCGCGGCCGGTGACGACGTTGAAAACGCCTTCCGGCAACCCGGCCTCGGCAGCAAGCTCGGCCAGCCGCAGCAGCGTCAGCGAGGCGATTTCCGGCGGCTTGACGACGATCGAGTTGCCGGCGGCGAGCGCCGGCGCGATCTTCCAGGCGCCAATCATCAGCGGGAAATTCCACGGCACGATGACGCCTACGACGCCGAGCGGTTCCTTGTGGATCAGGCCCAGCACATTGTCGGCAGTCGGCGCGATCTCGCCATAGATCTTGTCGATCGCCTCGGCGTAGTAGCGGATGGTGCCGGCCGCCGACACCGGCTCGGCCTTGTAGGCCATGCCGATCTCGGTGCCGTTGTCGCGCACGCCGAGCACGGCGAGTTCGTCGGCGTGCCTCTCGACCAGTTCGGCGAGCTTCGTCAGCACCTTCTTGCGAAAGGCGGGAACCGCGCGCGACCAGGAACCTTTCTCGAAGGCCTTGCGGGCAGCGAGCACCGCGCGATCGACATCGGCGGCATTGCCGTCGGCGATGCTGGCGAAGGGACGGCCGTCGATCGGCGAGATCACCGACAAGGTGGCGCCGGTCGCGGCTGCCGTCTGGACGCCATCGATGAACAGGTTGCGCGCGCCGACCTCGGTCTTGCGCAGCGTGTCGATGGTGCTCTGGCTGATCATTGGGCAGCGCCTCCGAAGGCAACATTGAGGGTGGTAGGCGCGCGGAACTCCCAGCCGCGGAACACCGGTTGCTTCCCGGGCACCAGTTTCAGGTCGGGGAAGCGCTCGAGCAACAACCGTACCGCCAGGCACATCTGCTCGCGCGCGAAAAAGCGGCCGGAACAGAAATGATGGCCGAAGCCGAAGGCGGCGTGGTTGCCTTCGTCGCGATGGATGTCGAAACGATCGGGATCGGTGAAGCGGCTTTCGTCGCGGCTGGCCGAGGAGACCAGCGCCGCAACCGGCGTGCCGGCGGGGATCACGGCTCCGCCGATCTCCACCGCGCGTGTCGTCTGGCGCGTCTGGGTGCCGATCGGCGCCACCCAGCGCAGGCCCTCGTCGACGGCCTTCGGCACGAAGGTGTCAAGATCGTCGAGCACTTGCCGCAGCTGTTCTGGATGGGCGAGCAGGCCGGCAAGGATCGAGCCGGCGCCATGGCCGGGCTCCTGCATGCCGCCAAGCAGGATGACCTTGATGGTCGGCATCAGGAAATCGATCGCGCGGGTTTTGCCCTCCGGCATGCCATCATGCAGCATATGCGACAGCGCCGAGCCGTCGGGCTCGCGCGCGAGCTGCTGCAAGGTCGGCATCACCGCATCGCTGACCTCGGCGCCGATCGCGTCGGCGATCTCCTGGCGCTTCGGGTCCTTTTCGAAGTTGATGGCGCCCTGGGCGAGACCGTAGAACCAGCGCCGCAAGGTCGGCATGTCGATGTCCATCAGGCCGAGCGAGCGCGCCAGGCTCAGCGTCGACACCGGCTCGAAATAGTCGGCCATCAGCTCGGCGGAACCGCGTTCGGCGATC
>NZ_RZOI01001012.1:0-1670 GCF_004022645.1 Mesorhizobium sp. M4A.F.Ca.ET.020.02.1.1
GTCCCAGTGCATGCCGTGGTCGCTGAATGTGCTGCCTTCTACGCCCGCCGCCAGCACCAGCCTCTCGGGATTGACGGGATGGCCGGTCGCCGCCCACATCTCACCATCCTCGCGCATCGTCGGCAGGGGTTCGACCGCCATCTGCATGACGCCTGCAATCTCCGCCGACCGCTTCTTGCCGTCGACTTGGTATTTGATTGGCACCTTCTTGGCTCCGAGGTTGGTGCTGATCAATGGCGCGAAGGCGGCCATCGGGCCGCCCGCGGCGCCGGTGAAGATCGCGCCCAGCGCTTCTGTCTGCCTGTCGTCGGCCTGCTCGTCGATATAGGCGGCAGCCGTCCAATTGCCGTCCGCCATCGGGCCTGGTGTATGGGCGATCATCGCAACGTTGAGGCCATCCAGCCGAACGTCGCCAAATTTGCCCGTGTCGATATGAAAGACCAAGGCAACATCGCAAGCACCTTGCGTCGGCTTCGATGTCAGTTGCGCATTGGTGGAAATCAGGCACGGGCATACGACGTCGCAACTACAATTCTCGAAATAGTCCCCGGACAATTGCCAACTGGTTGCCATTTGCACCTCCCGGCTGCGTCAGGCGCGTCGGCATGGATCGCTTTGGCGAGGGGTGGCGCCGCCCACGCGTCGTGGGAACGGCAAATAGCCCACGCCGCGACTGTGTTCGGCACGCCAGGGCATATAATTCAAGTTGCACCTAATGGAGGGTACGCCGATGCCCTGCACTGTCAAGCCGCCGGCTCCGACGCTGAAATCGTTCGAGCCCGCGTCGCTTCTCTCCTTGCTCCGCCCTAGAATGACGACGGCTATGGCTTCCTTCGCACCCTCTGTTCCGTCGCTATAGCCAATCCCCGCTGGTAACGAAAAGGGCCGGCGAAGCCGCCAGCCCTTGTGGTGTTTATCACCAATATATCAGGCCTGCTTGACCTTAAGCCAGAACTTTATTTGTCGGCTAAATAACGCGCCGCCTCAACGCTCTACCGCTCGTCCTTTAGCCGCCGGCAGAGCTCGTCGAGCTGGTCCAGCGTCCGGTAGTTGACGCGAATTGTGCCGCCGCGCTCCTTATGCTCGATCGAGACGATCATGCCGATCGTGTCGGTGAGCAGCTTTTCCAGCGCCAGCGTGTCGGGGTCCTTTTCGACCGGCTCGGCCTTCTTCGCCTTGACCGGCGTCGGGCCAGCCGGCATCTGCGCCAGCGCTTCGGCCTGGCGCACCGAAAGTCCTTCCTCGACGATGCGCTTGGCGAGGCCTGCCGGATCCTCGGCCGTCACCAGCGTGCGGGCGTGGCCGGCCGACAGCGCGCCATCGACCAGCATGTCGTGAATCACGTTGGGCAGCTTCAGGAGCCGCAGCGTGTTGGCGACATGGCTGCGGCTCTTGCCGATCACCTGGCCGAGATCGGCCTGGGTGTAGCCATGCTCGTCGATCAGTTGCTGGTAGCCCTGCGCCTCCTCGACCGGGTTGAGGTCGGCGCGCTGGACGTTTTCGATGATCGCCAGCTCCAGCGCCGTGCGGTCGTTGACCTCGCGCACTATGATCGGCAGTTCGGTCAGGCCGGCGCGCTGCGCCGCCCGCCAGCGCCGCTCGCCGGCGATGATCTCGTAGCGGCCGGGCTGCGACGGCGACGGCCGCTACGAGATCTGTCTCTTATACAC
>NZ_RZOI01001013.1:0-1669 GCF_004022645.1 Mesorhizobium sp. M4A.F.Ca.ET.020.02.1.1
GAGAAGGTGCCGGCAGGCGGATGAGGGGCGGCGCCGGCGTTGGCAATTGTCGATGTTGGCGCTGCCCCTCACCCTTACCCTCTCCCCGTATAGTGACGGGGAGAGGGGGCGCCAACGCCGCGTTTCACTCCAAAAACGCCTTCGCCCTCATCGTTGCCGGAACTGGCACGCCGAGGCGCTTCAGCACCGTCGGCGCCAGCTGCAACTGGTCCAGCAGCGTGTCTGGCTCGGGACCCTTGCCCGGACCGAAATAGTACAGGGCGAAATCCTGCATCTCGTCGTCGTGGCCGCCATGATGGCCGCGGTCGGTCTGGCCATGGTCGGCGGTGACGATCACTTCGTAGCCGGCTTGCCGCCAGACCGGCAGGAAGGCGGCGAGCATCGCGTCCATCGCATAGACGGCATGGTCCATCTCGTGGCAGTCATGGCCGAAGCGATGGCCCATCGAATCCAGCGTGCAGGTGTGCAAGATGCCGTAATCGATGCCGTGGCGCCTGGTCAGCATGGTCAGCGTCGCGAACAGGTCGACATCGCTCGGCGTCATCTGGTTCCTGGCGTTGTAGCCGGTCATGGTGTGGAAGCGGCCATGGGTGATCGACCCGCCCGGCTCGTCGAATTCCATGTCCTCGATGAGGTCGAACGGACAGGAGCGGAAGAATTCCGACCAATAGGAATGGGTGACGGCACCCGTCTTGCCGCTGGCCTTGCTGACCTCGGAGAAGATGTCCGGCTGCTGGACCCTGAACCGGTTCTCGTTGGAGAGGATGCCATGCACCTGCGGCGCAACCCCGGTGTGGATCGAGGCATAGCAGCAGGCCGAGGTCGACGGCAGCACCGAGCGCATCTTCCAGACCCGCGCCTCGCCCGACTGAACCCAGCCCTCGAGATTGCCCATCAGCCGGCGCCAGTTCCGGTAGGGCACGCCGTCAAGGATGATGAGCAGAAGCTTGGTCGCGAGCGCCACGGGTGGCTCCATGCGGTCTTGCGGGAGACGGCGTCTGGGGCGTCCCAGACGCGCGAGGAGCGTCCTAGTTGCCCGCGCTCGCCATGCGCCGGCCCTTGATCGCCTTCTCCAGCCAGCCGATCTCCATTTCGGGGACGGAGGATAGCAAAAGATCGGTGTAGGCGTCGAAGGGCGGCGACAGCACCTTGCTTTTGGCGCCGTAGCGCACCACCTCGCCGCGATACATCACCGCGATCGAATCGGCGATCGACTTCACCGTGGCGAGGTCGTGGGTGATGAACAGATAGGCGACGCCCTCTTCCTTCTGCAGTCCGAGCAGAAGCTCGAGGATACCATGGGCCACCAGCGGGTCGAGCGCCGACGTCACCTCGTCGCAGATGATCAGCTTCGGCTTGGCGGCGAGCGAGCGGGCGATGCAGACGCGCTGCTTCTGGCCGCCGGAGAGCTCCGCCGGGTAGCGGTCGACGAAGCCCTTGCCCATCTCGATCTTGTCGAGCAGCTCGGCGACGCGCCGGTCGCGCTCGCTGCCGCGTATGCCGAAATAGAATTCGAGCGGCCGGCCGATGATGGTGCCGACGGTCTGGCGCGGATTCATCGCCACGTCGGCCATCTGATAGATCATCTGCAGCTGGCGCAGGTCCTCTTTCGGCCGATCGGCGAGCTTGTTGCCGAGCGTGCGGCCATCGAAGACGATGCCGCCCTGCT
>NZ_RZOI01001014.1:0-1664 GCF_004022645.1 Mesorhizobium sp. M4A.F.Ca.ET.020.02.1.1
ACGTCGAACACAGGCGTGTCGTCATTGGCCGCAACGCGACCCGTCGCCTCGAAGGCGGCCTCCAGATTTTGCATTGATGTGCTCTGTTCCGAGAGGTCGCCCCACGCGACCGTTGCATTGTGCCGGCTGTGCCGGCTGCCTGCCGCCTTGGTGGCGGTCGTTGTGATTGCCCCTATATATAGGGGTCAACTGCGTCAAAATTCAGGACGGCCGCAATATATTGTGCAGCAGTGACCAAATAGACACTGCTTTGTAATCGGCAAATTGTGCCACAAGGCTGCAAGAGGGCAATCTGCAACCGCAAAGATTTGCCATTGCCACTCGGCGGTTAGACGAGGTCAGCGAAGGCGCTGCGGTGCGGCACGAAATCGAACCTGTGAATCCTTGCGGCATCCTGTGAATAACGGGCAACCGAAATCAGCGGTTCAACGAGGAAAATCAATAGTTTGCGCGCCTCACGAGTTGTCGCACAATCCAGATTCGTAAAAAATCCGTTAGTCGTGGTCTTGCAAACGGGTCCGCGAATCCGCACCATTTAGAAATCGCACCGGAATGATCCTTTCCTAATGGAGAATTCCGCGTGCGCACTTCACGAAAAACAAAGCAGCGACCATGGTGGCACCTCTCGCGCGACGAAGTGTTCAAGGTGCTCGCTATCGCCGTATCGATCATCCTTACGCTCTTGTCGAAGTGCGGCGGCTGAAACCTCGCATGGATCTATTCGCAGGATCCGGGGGGCCTTTTCAGCGGCCCGCACGCCGCTTCGCTTGTCCTGGCAGGCCGAACTCTCGTTCGGCCCATATCGGACGCTCTGGCGGGTGATAGCCTCTGTAGAACTCTTCCATATATGCCAAAACGTCGTTGCCGATCCGTCTCCAAGTAGCCTCAGCTAGATCGCGAGGGACGTGGTGTCGATCCTCCACAACTCCAGCATCGACAAGTTCGTCAAAAAAGTCGTGCCCGCTTTGAAAATACATCATCCACGCTTTCGCCTCGTCGGGCCTAGCCTTCGATACGCGTCTTCTTACCGGCATGCGGAAGCCTCCTGTGCACTACACCAAGCCAGCAGCGGGTCGTAACCGGCTGCTCTGCACTCCGCCTCAAGTTTCGTCAGCTCGTCCTTCTCAGTGGCGTCGAGAGCTGGCCGGAGCCAGAGCGCCCAAACACGCCGAAGTGCGTCGACTGGCATTCCGTCGCGGCGGCGATCAACCTTGCGGCGCACCGGCATCAGCGTCGCGCTCCGTATGACGCGTAGCGAGGCGGGCGCGTTGCTTCTGGCGAGCCGGCGCCATCCAGAGAAAGCTCTCTGATGAGGCGAGCAAAGCCGATGCGGCTGTCACGCTCCACGGCCACTTCCGGTCGCGCGCGCGGCGAGTTCCATCTGTCTGTGTAAGTGAGTCCGTGCGCCTCGATAGCCTCGCGCGCATCTTCTCCGCGGTCCCATGCCTCGCAGGCGCGGATCAGGAGTCGCAAGTTGTGCGGCTCCATCTCGTACTCTTCGACGACTGAACGGAACCATTTTTGTGTAGGTTTCCGCAAATGGGAGGGTGGTTTTGGGGTCTTTTCCATATAGGAATCCTTGGTCTTTTGGTCTCAACGCCTTGCGCTACAAGGCATGGCGGATCTTGAATTGAACGGGGGCAGTGCGAACGGACAGTATGGGG
>NZ_RZOI01001015.1:0-1663 GCF_004022645.1 Mesorhizobium sp. M4A.F.Ca.ET.020.02.1.1
CTGTGGTTAGGACGAATGCGCCGGTACGAATTCACGTTCGGCGCAAACAGCGGCATGATTTCCGGAACATATCTCTGCAAGCCGCCGATGAAGTGGCCGAACATCGCGGTGTCGGCATCGTCGCCGCCGGCAAACAGCGTGTTGCCAGCCTCGTCGACAATGGACATGTGCAGATGCATCGAGGAGCCGGCCTGCGCCGCGATCGGCTTGGCCATGAAGGTGGCGTGCATGCCGCTCGCCTGAGCCGCCTGCCTGGTCAGGCGCTTGAACAACAGCACCTTGTCGGCCAGCGCCAGCGCATCGCCGTGCAGGAAGTTGATCTCCAATTGCGCCGTGCCCGACTCATGGATCAGCGTATCGAGCGGCAACCCCGCGGCCGCCGCATGCGCGTAGATGCGCTGGATCACCGGCTCGAACTCCTCCAGCGCCGCCATGTCATAAGGATGCTGCACGCTTTCGGCGCGGCCGTTGCGCCCGGCCGGGGCGGTCAGCGGCTGGTCCGGATCGGGATTTGGCGCGGTGAGATAGAATTCGAGCTCCGGCGCCACCACCGCCCGCCAGCCGCGCTGGCGATAGAGATCGAGCACCGCCCGCAAGACGTGACGCGGCGAGGCCATCCATGGACGGTCGTCCATGTGGAAGGCATCGGCAAAGACATAGGCCTTGCCGGGCCCGCCGCCGGGCGCCAGGCAAAGTGTCGAGACATCCGGCACCATGCGCATGTCCGGGTCCGAATAGGCGAAGCCTTCGTCGATCGAGCCGGAATAGCGGCCGTCAATGCTGACCAGGAAGGCGCTGCTCGGCAGATAGAGCGCGCGGTCTTCCAGCGCCTTCAGGAACTTCGCCGCCGGCAGCGCCTTGCCGCGCAGCACGCCGTTCATGTCGGGCACCAGGCATTCGACTTCGCTGATCGCGTGCGCGGCCAGCCAGCTTTTCGGGTCGTTGGCGCCGCTCGTCGGCGGCAGGGTCGTCAGGTGGTTTTCAGGCATTTGGTCACATCCGTATCAAAGAGAGGATCGCTTCGGCGGCCACATCCGTTCCGGGCTTCAGCGCCATCTGCGCTGCATTGTCCTTCAGGCGGGCGCGCATCGCATCGTCGGCCAACAGGCCGAGGATCGCTCGCTCCAGTACTCCTTCGGTCCAGCCATCACGGCCGATATGGTTGCCGACGCCGGTCTCCTCGGCGCGCCGCGCATTGTCGTGTCCGTCCCAGCAATAGGGCATGATCAGCGACGGCACGCCGAAGCGCAGCGCCTCGCAAAAACTATTGTTGCCGCCGTGATGGATGAAGAGATCCGATTTCGCCACCACCGAGGGCTGCGGGAACCAGGCGCCGAGATAGACATTGTCCGGCACCGCGCGATAGGCGTCGCGCAGGCCGCCGACATTGACGATGAAGCGGGCGGGCAGCCTGTCGAACACCGCCAGCATGCGCTGGATCAGCCCGACATCCATGGCACCAAGGCTGCCGAAGCTGAGATAGACCAGTGGCCCGCTGTTGCGCGGAAAGACCGGCACCTCGAACGGCCCCTCGGAGCGGACGCAGCCCTCAAGATAGGTGAAGCGCACGGGGTCGAGCGGCGCCGCGCGTTCGCGGCGCACGATGGCCGGTGTCAGCAGCAGGTTGAGATCGGGCGAAGTCTCCAGGAACAGGCCCTTCGGC
>NZ_RZOI01001016.1:0-1662 GCF_004022645.1 Mesorhizobium sp. M4A.F.Ca.ET.020.02.1.1
GTTGAAAGCCTTACTCGGCCGCGGCTTCCGCGGCCTTGGCGGCCTCGGCGGCGGCCTTCTTCTCGGCGGCGTCCTGCGCTGCCTTCTCGGCGGCCAGCGCCTCAGCGGCGGCAACCTTCTCGGCCTCGATGCGCGCCTTCTCGGCGTTCAGCGCATCACGCTCATCGTCGTTCAGCTTGCGGGCGCGCACACCGGTGTTCTCCGAAATGCGGGCCGACTTGCCGCGACGATCGCGCAGGTAATAGAGCTTGGCGCGGCGCACCTTGCCGCGGCGCACGATCTCGACGCCCTCGACCATCGGCGAGTAGACCGGGAACACGCGCTCCACGCCTTCGCCGTAGGAAATCTTGCGGACGGTGAAATTCTCCTGGAAGCCGGAGCCGGAACGGGCGATGACGACGCCCTCATAGGCCTGGACGCGGGTACGAGTGCCTTCGGTGACGCGCACCTGGACGCGCACGGTGTCGCCGGGCTGGAATTCGGGAAGCTTGCGCTTGGCTTCGATCTTGGCGGCCTGTTCGGCCTCGAGCTGACGGATGAGATCCATCTCAAATATCCACTTCTTGTTCTTCCGACAGTCAGAGCGTCCTCAACTCGCCTTGCAGTTCCATCGACCGCTTGGCTATGCCCTCTGTCCAACATAGGACATCGGGCAGGGACGGCTACACCGCCATTGTTGACGGGTTCCGAAAGATCGTTCTTCCGGTTCGGGCGGGCACATACAGCTATTTTGACGCTTTGTCACGCCTTGGCCCTGTCTTTTTTGGCCGCATGCCATCACGCAATTGGCTCCGGCGGGGTTGCGCCGGCCCTCCCAGCTTCCTAATCCGGAGAAAACAATCCTCTCCGGCGGCGTCCTGATGTCTGTTTTCGACGCGATCCTGCTCTTCCTGTCGGGCTTTGTCTCAGGCGCTGCCAATGCGGTCGCCGGCGGCGGGACCTTCATCACCTTTGGCGCCATGACGCTGGTCGGCGTGCCGCCGATCGTCGCCAATGCCACCTCCTCGGTGACCCAGTTTCCGGGCTACATCACCTCGACGCTCGCCTATGCATCCGACATTAGGCATTTCTGGCGCCAGGCATTGCTGCTCTGCCTGATCTCGGCCCTCGGCGCACTGGCCGGCGCGCTCATTCTTCTGGCGCTCGACAACCCCTCGTTCCGCACGCTCGTGCCCTGGCTGCTGCTTGCGGCCACCGCCCTGTTCGCCGCCGGGCCGTGGCTGAAGCCGGCGCCGAAGCCCGGACACCAGCCGACCGTCGGCTGGCTCGCCGGTTCGCTCGTCCAGTTCCTGACCTCGATCTATGGCGGCTTCTTCGGCGCCGGCATGGGCGTCATGATGCTGGCGACACTGGGCCTGACCCAAGCCGGCGACTACCACCGGCTGAACGCGATGAAGAACATGCTGGCGGTGGTCATTGCCGCCATTGCCATCCTGGTCTTCGTCTCCGGAGGTGTCGTCGCCTGGCCCCAGGCGATCGTCATGATTCCTGGCGGGGCGCTCGGCGGCTATGCCGGCGTCTGGATCGCCAAGCGCGTGCCGCAGAACGTCGTGCGCGGCTTCGTCGTCGCCGTCGGCCTGTTCCTCGCCTTCTACTATTTCACCAAGGGCTGAGAAATCCCGAAGAGTGGGACCCGGTTTTCGGAAAAGATCATGGTCAGAT
>NZ_RZOI01001017.1:0-1661 GCF_004022645.1 Mesorhizobium sp. M4A.F.Ca.ET.020.02.1.1
ATCTGCCTTCTCCCCGTATAGTGACGGGGAGAAGGCAGATACTCTGGCAACCTCCCCGCTCTTCGGTTAGCCTCCCGAAAATTCCTTGGCGGAAGGATGAACCTTTTTGGACCGATCGGCGACAGAGCTACGAGGAGCCAGGCGGCTCGACCGGCCATGACAGCGGCGATGGAGACCGATCGGGCGCTTGTCGACCGGGTCGCGAAGGGCGACCGGGCTGCCGTGCGGCTCCTGTTCATGCGTCACCACGCGCGGGTCTACCGTTTCGTGGTGCGCCAGACGGGATCGGAAATGATGGCCGACGATATCGCGAACGAGGTGTTCCTCGAGCTGTGGCGCCAGGCGCCCAGCTTCGAAGGACGCTCGGAAGTCTCGACATGGCTGCTCGGCATCGCCCGCTTCAAGGCGCTGTCCTCGCTGCGCAAGAAGAAGGAGGACTGGATCGACGACGATGACGCGGCCCAGGTCCCCGACAGCGCCGACACGCCGGAAGTCGTCACCATGAAGGAAGACAAGGGCGCCGCCCTGCGGCGCTTCATCGACGCCTTGCCGGAAGAACATCGCACGGTGATCGACCTTGCCTATTATCACGGACAGTCGGTGACCGAGATTGGCGAGGTGCTCGGCATTCCCGTCGCCACGGTCAAGACCAGAATGTTCTACGCCCGCAAGAAACTCGGTGAGGCCCTCAAGGCCGCCGGTTACGACAGGGGGTGGCCATGAGCGCCGCTGAAAAGATGTCGCGCCGCGACGAGATGGAAACGCTGCTGCCGTTCTACCTGAACGGCTCGCTGGAAGGCGCCGAGCTCGAAGCCGTCGAGGAATGGCTTGCGAGCGACCCGGCGGCGCTTGCCGCGCTCGGCGAGGCCGAGGCCGAATTCTCCGGCACCGCTGCCGCCACCGAGGCGATCCGCCCGCCGGCCGACGCGCTGAGCCGATTTGCCCGGACGCTCGACGCCGAGGCCGGTCCGGCGCGTGCGCCGGCCAGCCCGTCATGGCTCACGCAGGCCCTCAATCGCTTCTTGGCTGTGCCGGCCACTGTCGCCTGGGCGGCCGCAGCGGCGTTGCTGGCGCTGGTGGTGGTGCAATCCTTCGAGCAGCCCGGCGGCAAGGGCACTGATTTCGAGGTCGCCGGCACCGGGGACGAGCTGGCGAAGCTGCCGTTCGCTCTCGTCAAGTTCAAGCCGGAGGCGAAGATGTCCGACATCGCCGCCTTCCTCGATCAGAATGGGCTGAAGATATCAGGCGGGCCGACCGCCGCTGGCGTCTTCCATATTGCCTTGCCGGCCAAGACGAGCGCCGACTACGACAAGCTGCTTGGCCTTATTGCCGCCCAGCCCTTCGCGGATGCTGTGATTGAGGGAAGGAAACCGGTTGATGGCGGCTAGAGCAGTCATCGCATTCGCTGGATTTCTGCTGGCGGCGACGACAATCGCCGCCACGCCCGTTTTTGCGCAGGGCAAGGACCAGCCGCCGGCGCAAACCGATTGTGCCGACCGGACAAACGCCGCCGGCGCCGACTGCGCCAAGGATGGCGGGACGTCCGGCACCGGGTCTGTCGGCGGCGCCGCCGTCTTTCTGCCGGCGCTGATCGTCGACCTGTTTCCCAATCCTCCCGGCGGTGCGGCGCCGCCGACAGACCCGGTGCCGGACGTCCCGCC
>NZ_RZOI01001018.1:0-1652 GCF_004022645.1 Mesorhizobium sp. M4A.F.Ca.ET.020.02.1.1
TTTGCAGACTATGGCTATAGAATTCTAATGGCTGGAAGAGTTGCCGACGCCTTGCCTCCGCTCGACTGGTTGCGCAGCTTCGAGGCGGCGGCGCGGCTTTCGAACTTCACCGCCGCGGCGGCCGAACTCGGCCTGACGCAGGCGGCCGTCAGCCAGCACATTCGCGCCCTCGAACAGCGGCTGAAGACCAGGCTGTTCGTGCGTCTTGCCCGCGGTGTCGCGCTGTCGCCTGAGGGCGCCGCCTATCTTCCCCACATCCAGTCGGCCTTCGCCACCATCGCCAACAGCACCACGGAATTGTTCGAGCCGCGCGCCGTCCAGACCGTGGCGGTGCGGGTGCCGATCTCCTTTGCCTTGCTGGTGCTCGTGCCTGCGCTCCCCGACCTGGCGAGAGCCCTGCCGCGGATCCAGCTCGACGTGGTGACCATCCATCGTCCCGCCGACTACGACCAGCCGGGCTCGGCGCTCGATATCCGCTTCGGCAACGGAAACTTCCCCGGCCGCGAGGCCGACAGGCTGACCGTTGAGCGGCTGGTGCCGGTCGCCTCTCCGGCGCTGGCCGGCAATACGGACTGGACATCCCTGCCCTTGCTCCTGGTCGCCGGCGCGCGCGAGATGTGGGCCGAATGGTTTACCGCTGCCGGCGTGCCGGGACATACTGGACGTTCGCACCGCTTCGACAGTTTCGTTGCCGCCATGGAGGCGGCCAAGGCCGGCGCCGGCGCCCTGTTGGGCTCCAGGCCGCTGATCGATGCGGCACTTGCCGGCAAGGCGCTTGTGGCGCTTTCCGGCTTCGAGCTCTCCAGCAGCTCGGGCCATTTCCTGACCCGCGCTTCGGCCGCGGGACTGACCCAGGCCGAGCAGGATTTTCGTCTGTGGCTGCTGTCACGCCTCGCCGGAATCGACGCTCTGTAGGCTTGCGTCGATCCGTTTCCAGTAGATCAGCGTGCCAGTCAATCCGCCATGCGGCTTCAGAGCGAAGTCGGGGATTTCACCTGTCAGCGTGAAGCCGAGCTTCTCGTAGAGACCGGAGGCTCCCTCCTCGCTTGCCGTGTCCAGAACCAGCAAGGTGCGGCCGCGCTCCACGGCGATGTCTTCCGCCGCCCGCATCAGCCGGGTCGCCACGCCCTGGCCGCGACGGTCGAGGCGGGTCATCAGCTTGGCGATCTCGGCCCGGTGCGGCTGGTTGGGAGGGAAGTCGAGCAGCAAGGTGACCGTGCCGGCAAGGACCTCGCTGTCCCATGCGCCAAGCACCACCCGTTCGCCTCGCGCAGCTGCGGCAAGCGACTTCCGCCAGAAGGCCTCCGCCGCATCCTGTGCCAACGGATGCATGAAGCTCACCGAGCCGCCGCCGGCCACGGTCTCGACCAGAAGCGCGGCCAACAGTTTTTCCGTCTCGGCGGCCTCATTCAGAGTGCTGATTTTTATGGAACTCATGGTTGCGGCATATTCCCTAAACGTGAACGTCGGCGACGCGGCGAAGACCTGTGTCACGCCAGATGGCTGAACCGCCTTCGTTTCCGTGCGCTGCGGATTTCGGCAATCCGTTCGGCGTCCCCTTCTCCGAGGTGGCGGCCGCGCTCGAGGATCTCGAGCGTGTATTCCTCATAGGTCAGGCCGAGCCGCTCGGCTCTCTCCAGCCGCATCAGCAT
>NZ_RZOI01001019.1:0-1649 GCF_004022645.1 Mesorhizobium sp. M4A.F.Ca.ET.020.02.1.1
ATTCGGAGAGGTGCTCGATGATCGCCGGGATGTCGAACAGCATTTCGCTGGTATTGCCCGACTGCACCACCTCGCCGTTGAGCGTCGTGGTGATCTGCAGCGCATGCGGGTTGGCGACCTCGTCGCGCAAGGCGAGATAGGGACCGAACGGCCCGCTATGGGCGAAGTTCTTGCCCGCCGTGTATTGCGAGATGCGGAACTGGTAGTCGCGCACGGTCACGTCGTTGAAGATCGAATAGCCGGCGACGTGGTCGAGCGCATCCTTTCGCGAAATATAGCGGCCGCCCTTGCCGATGATGACGGCGAGTTCGCCCTCCCAGTCGAGTTGATGGGAGACACGTGGCACCACCACCTTGCCGCCTGGAGCGACCAGCGTCTTGGCGAAACGGGCGAAGATGATCGGGATTTCGGAGATGGGGCGCCCGGCCTCCTCGGCATGCTTGCCATAGTTGCGGCCCACGCAAATGATCTTGGGTGGAAAGGGCACCGGCGGCAGGAGGCTGACGGAATTCGCCGGGATGAGGATCGAACGTCCGCGCGCATCCGCTTCGTCCAATCCGGACACCTTTTCGACCAGGCGCCGCAGCGCCTTCAGGGCTGCATCGCCGGCTTCCAGGAAACCGACGGCACCCGATGCCCAATTCCTGCCCGAAGGCACGTCCTGCGGAAAGGCGCCGTTTGCCTGGGCGAGATCGATGATCAGGTCGCCATATACCGCTCCGAGACGCGGCTGATCGCCTGATGTGTATGTGACGAGCTTCGTCATTGCGCTCCCTTTGGTTGCTGATTGTCGAAAAGATTTTCCGAATATCGGACATACATGGTTCGATATTCGGTATAGTAGTGGGCATCGCAAGAGCGGTCAAGACAGCGACCTGAGCATTGCTCGAATTGCACGGCGCGTCTGCCGATCGGGTCAGCGGACCCATGAGATGCCGACTTCCTCTCAGGTTTTCCGGCCGCCTGCGCCTCTCTCCGTATTCGACGATCAATCCCTCTTGACGACATTCGCAACCTCGCATAGTTTCGAATAACGAACATATATTGTCCGATTATCGGATATCAAAGGAGAGGAAGCACAATGACATTGCGCGTTGGTCGGCTCGGACATGTGGGGATCGCCGTCCGGGATATGGAGCGGTCGGTCAGCTTCTACACTGAGGTTCTGGGAATGCGGCTTACCGAGCAGTTCAATTACGGCATGGACGAGGTCGGGCACGGTGTCGCGGTGCTGGCGGGATCGTTCGTCCGGAACGACTCCACGCATCACTGCCTGTCGATCTTCACGCTGAGGAACGCTGTCGAGCCGCCGGCCGAACATGCCTTCGGCCTCCATCATATCGCCTTTGAGATGAACAGCTCGGACGATCTGCTTGCGCTTTATCGCCGTTTCGAGGAGCGGGGGATACCGATCGTCAATGCACGCAAGGGCGGTCCCGGCAACCAGCCGCGTTTTTACGGACGCGATCCCGACGGCAACCTGCTCGAATTCTACTGGGGCATCGACCAGGTCGGCTGGGACGGCATTGCTCGCCCCTAGCCGCCGATCGAGGAGATCGAACTGGGCCGCTTCGATTTTGAGGCGTTCGAGGTCGAGCGCGAACGGATGGCCGAAGCCGCCAGGAAAGCCAAGACGATCTGAGAAAAAG
>NZ_RZOI01000101.1:0-12261 GCF_004022645.1 Mesorhizobium sp. M4A.F.Ca.ET.020.02.1.1
CTTTCACAGCCCGCCGACAAAAATCCCGCCACACTTGTAACTCTCACCATCACGCCATCCGGCCCTATGTCTGTCCTGCACCCCAACCAAACCGAAAGAACGGGACAAGAGCAATGACCCAGCACATGAAGACACCGCCGATCGTTTCGCAGGACGCCTGGGAAGGCGCGTACGAAGAGATGCTCGTAAAGGAAAAGGCCCTCACCCGTGCCCGCGACGCGCTGGCCGCGGAACGTCGCCGCATGCCATGGACGCTTGTCGAGAAGGACTATGTGTTCGACGGCCCCAACGGCAAGGCGAGCTTGCTCGACCTGTTCGAAGGCCGCCGGCAACTGATCATCTATCGCGCCTTCTTCGAGCCGGGCGTCTATGGCTGGCCGGAGCACGCCTGCCGCGGCTGCTCGCTCGGCGCCGACATGGTCGGCAATCTCGCCCATCTCAACGCCCGCGACACCACGCTCGCCTATGCCTCGCGGGCGCCGCAGGCCGACATTCAGCGGGTGAAGCAGCGGATGGGCTGGGAGCTGCCCTGGTACACCATCACCGACAGCTGGGATAAGGATTTCGGCGTCGACGAATGGCATGGCCACAACGTCTTCATCCACGACGGCGACCGCATCTTCCGCACCTATTTCGTCAACAACCGCGGCGACGAGGCTTTCGGCACCGTGTGGAGCTACCTCGACGTCACCCCGCTCGGCCGCCAGGAGGTGTGGGAGGACTCGCCCGAAGGCTATCCGCAGACCCAGACCTACAAATGGTGGAACTGGCACGACAACTACGAAGAGGGTGCCGCCCCCGACCAGAGATGGGTCGAAGTGTCGGACGTCGGCGAGGCGGCGTTCCGCAACAAGAGCGCCTGAGTGTGAAGCGACTCTGGCGGTGCCAGCCGCACCGCCGGAGCCGATCTCTCTCCACGCGTCCGCAGGAATCCCGCCAGTTTGAAAGGTGGCAAAGATGAGCATCGACAATCCCGCCCCTGGCCCGGCCGTCCCGAGCGGCTTCGGCCTCGCCGACTGGCTCAGCCTTGCGGCGGCGCCGACCTTCGCAATCATGGCGCTGCTGACAGCCGCCTATGGCGGCCATGACATGATGTGCATGCCCGGCCCCGGTGCCTCGATGCTGAGCGGCATGGTAGCGATGTATCTTTTGATGGCCGCCTTCCATCTGGCGCCCTGGCTGCGGCTAGTGGCGCGGCGGGCGTGAGATTTCGCATCGCGGCCAATGACCGCCGTACCGGCCCAAGTGCCCGCTAAGCGCCAGCGACGAGTTGCCACCGGGTCTCGAATGACCGGAGTGGGGCCGACAGCGCACTGACAGCTTCAGGCTGCAAATCTTCAAGAGCGGACATTACGCTAGGCGTTAGCATTGTCATGACCTGACCCCATCACGATGTTCACTCCGGCCAGTGGATGTCGGGATTTGGCGTGCGATTACCTCAGCCAACTGCACCGCAACAACATCCAAGACACTCGCGCTTGCCGAAGGGGCTGTCGGCACTGACTGGATTAGCGTAAGCTAATGTCCACAAGGGGTGCGCACATGCACCGTGTCATCGCCATAGCGATCGTGGTTCTCGCGGCCGTGTTCGGTTCCGCGAGGGCTGAGGTGCTGATCGGGGTCTCGTCTGCGATGACAGGACGGCTTGCCTGGATCGGCGAGCAGGGACAGCGCGGCGCCGAGATGGCGGTGGCCGACGTCAACGCCGCGGGCGGCGTGCTTGGCCAGAAGGTGAGGCTCATCTCGGTCGACGATTTCTGCGATCCCGAGCAAGCGGTCGCGGCCGCCCGGAAGCTGGTGGCTGACGGGGTGGTGCTCGTCGTCGGGCATTTTTGCTCCGGGGCCTCGATCCCCGCATCAAAAGTGTACGAGGAGGCGGGCATCGTCGAAATATCCCCAGGCTCGACCAATCCGCAACTGACCGAACAGGGCCGTCGCAATGTCTTCCGCACCATTGGCCGCGACGACGCGCAAGGGTTCATCGCCGGCAACTACCTTGCCGATCGCTGGGGCGACAAGAAGATTGCAATCCTTCACGACAATTCGACCTACGGGAAGGGTCTCGCCGACGAGACCAGGAAGCAGCTGAACAAACGGGGCGTGACCGAAGCTGTCTACGACGCATACGCGCCCGGGAAGGACGACTATTCAGCCGAGGTCGCTGCATTGCAGAGCGCCGGCGTCTCAGCCTTGTATGTGGGTGGTTATCATGCCGACGTTGGGCTGATTGCTCGCGCCGCACACGACCGCGGCTACACGGTTCAGCTCATATCCGGAGATGCCTTGGCTACCGAGGAATTCGCCCTGATCGCAGGCCCAGCGGCGGAGGGAACCCTGTTCACCTTCCCGGCGGACCCGCGGCGAAATGCCGGCGCAGCCGCGATCGTGGAGCAGTTCCGTGCGGAGAACTTCGAGCCGGCGGGCTACACGCTGTTGAGCTACTGCGCGGTCCAGGTCTGGGCCCAGGCGGTCGCGAAGGCAGGTTCGCTGGAGCCGAAGGCGGTCATCGCGACACTGCGCGAACAGGAGTTCGACACCGTCATTGGCCGCGTCGATTTCGACGACAAGGGTGACCTCACGAGGCAGAGCTGGGTTTGGTACGTCTGGCGCGGCGGGGAGTACGTGCCGGTTGAATAGGGTTCGCCGAATGCGTGCCCCTGAGACGTCTAGTCCGATGCAGACCAGTGTGGCTGGATTGTACCGACTCACAGCGATGCTTGAACGCCTCGGCATACGCGGCCGGCTGCTGTTCGCCTTTTTCGGGATCAGCGCCCTTGCGGTGCTGGCAACCGCTGCGGCGCTTTATGCCTTCCTCCAAGTCGGCGACGTCGTCGACCGAATCACCACGGATCGGGTGCCGTCGGCGCTAGCCTCCCTCCAACTGTCGCGCCAGGCCGAGCGGGTCGCTGCTGCCGCGCCATCGGTGCTGGCGGCGACGAGCAGGTCTCAGCACAGCGAGGTCTCGGCTGCCGTCGCGCTCGAGATGTCCCGCCTCGAGGCGCTGCGCACCGACCTCAGGGACGCCACGCTGGGCACAGTGCCTTTGGCCGAAATCGAGGAAGCCGCGGTTGTTCTGAGGCGCAATCTGAAGGAGCTCGACTCCCTGGTCATCGCCCGGCTCGATGTGGTCGCCCGCAAGGAGGAACTCCTGAACCGCCTCGCCGCGACGACGACCGGGAGCCACCGCCTTCTTGCCACCGGCATCCTGGTGATGGATTCCAGGCTGCCGCAATGGCGGGCGGTCGCGGCCGACACGTCACTGTCGCCCGATCGACGCGCAGCGGCAATGGCCGACATGGTCCAGGCGATTGCGGCTTACATCCCCCAGCAAAAGGCGCTGCTGGATATTTCGGCGGTCAACGACGCGCTGGTGAAGGCCGCGACCGCGCCGTCGCAGGGCGACCTGGCGTTGATCCTGTTTCCGCTGCGCCGCTCGCTTGCCGCTCTCGAAACGGCTTCCTCGGAGATCGACGAAAAGCTGCGGACCCGTTTCCGGCAACGGGTGGACGAACTCAAGGCACTAACCGATGGTGAGAACAGCATTCCGAAGGCCCGGGAAGAGGAACTTGCGGTCCTCGCGCAGGGCGAAAAGCTGCTGGCCGAAAACAATCGGCTGTCGCGCAGTCTCACCGCTGCGGTCGACCGTCTTGTCGCAGCAGCGGACCGCGAGATCGCTGCCTCCGGTCGCGAAGCCGCGCTCGTCCAGCACTACGGCACCGGAGTTGTCCTCGGCTCCGCCTTGCTCAGCCTGTTGAGCTCGGTTCTGGTCGTCTGGCTCTATGTCGACCGCAGCCTCCTCGCCCGTCTGGGCGCGGTGAGCCAGGGCATGCTCGCCATCGCGGGCGGCGATCTTCGTGCGCCGCTGCCGGCCGCGGGCAGCGACGAAATCGGGCGCATGGCCGAGGCGCTGAGGCTCTTCCGGGATACCGCCGTCGAGGTCGAGGAAAAGAACCTGCGCGACGTTGCAGAAGCACGTCAGCGGCTGGTCGATGCCATCGAAAGCATTTCCGAAGGTTTCGCTCTCTATGACAGAGAGGACCGGCTTGTCCTCAGCAACAGCCGCTACCGCGAACTGCTCTACGCCGGCCTGGAGGCCGAGCTAACCCCTGGCACGGCATTCGAGGAGATCATTCGCCGATCCGCCGAGCGCGGCTACATCAGGGATGCCGAGGGGCGGGTCGATGAGTGGGTTGCCGAGCGCCTGTGGCGGCACCGCAACCCTGGCGAACCATGGGTGCAGCGGCGGGGCGACGGGCGATGGATCATGATAAGCGAGCGGCGGATCAGTGCCGGCGGCACGGTCGCCGTCTATTCCGACATCACCGAGCTGAAGCAAAGGGAGGAGAACCTCGCCGAGAAGTCCACTGCCCTGGAGGCGCTTTCCAACAAGCTGGCCAAATATCTGGCGCCCCAGGTGTACAGCTCGATATTCACCGGCCGCCAAGATGTTAGAATCGCCAGTCAACGCAAGAAGCTGACTATATGCTTCTCCGACATCGCCGGCTTTACCGAGACCACCGACAAAATGGAGTCCGAGGATCTCACCCAGCTCCTCAATCACTACCTGACGGAAATGTCGAAAATCGCGTCGGATCATGGTGCCACGATCGACAAGTACGTCGGCGACGCGATCCTGATGTTTTTCGGCGACCCTGAGACGCGCGGCGTCAAGGAGGACGCGCTGGCTTGCGTGCAGATGGCGCTTGCCATGCAAAACCGGATCAGCGAGCTCACCGAAGTCTGGCGGGACATGGGGATCGAAACACCGCTGCGCTGCCGCATCGGCATCCATACCGACTACTGCACCGTCGGTAACTTCGGCAGCGAGGACCGGATGGACTACACGATAATCGGCGGCGCCGTGAATCTCGCCTCGCGTCTGGAACAGGAGGCGGCACCGGGGGCCATCCTCATTTCCTACGAGACGTTTGCGCAAGTGAAGGACACGATCGATTGTGCGGAGATGGGGCACGTGCAGGTCAAGGGGATCGCCTACCCCGTCGCCACCTACCGCGTCATCGATCTGAAGGCCAATCTAGCGGGCGCTTGTCGCGCCGTTCGAACCGAGCTGCCGCACTTCAGGCTGGAACTTGAACCGGAGCTGATGTCCGCCGACGAGCGTGGCGGGGCCGCCACTGCGCTTCGAGATGCGCTGGATCGGCTTTCGCACGAGCCCGGGCAGCAGGGCTTGGTTCGACCCCTCCCCCTTAGGCGCGCCAGCGGTGGCGCGCCGCGCACCGCCATAATCGAGTATAATTCCTGGCCGATCGCAGACGGAGGAGGAAAAGAGCAAATGTCCGTGGACGCGGGACCGAGAAAAGTGGACGCCGAATATGCGATTGAGTACCTCCAGGAGCATCCGCAAGCCGGGCTTTGCTGCGAGGATCGTCGCTGCTGGATCACGCCGAACGCAAACGAGACCGATCAGCGGATCCTGCTTCTCGATGTGGTTGAGGCCGACCGGCTCAAGGATGATCCTCGCCTTCGACTCGTGTCCGGAATCGCTCATGCGGGCCGGTCGCTCTGGGTCGTTCGGAGAATGACATGATTTGACGCAGGCCCTCGCCCTGGAGGACCGGTGGCGGCGCAGCCACAGGGTGGACATTTCAGCCCACATGGAAATGATCATGTTGCCATGCACAACACTGCAGTGCGCTGATCTCGACTAAAAGTTTGAGTGTAGAAGCGGATCAACCGACCTCCAGGTCCAGCCAGCGACACAGATGGACATCCCAGAGAATTTCCGGACCGCCACGCGTTTTTCACGGATCGCCCTGACCTAACGCATTGCCTTCCGCGGCAGCTCGCACAATAGTCGGGCCGATGTTGCAGGCGATTGCGAGTCACTGGTCTACGCTGATCCTCGCCCTCTCCCTAGCGATGGCGGCCGTCGGCATCGTCCACGCCATCATGACGAAGGAAGACGTGCGCGCCGCCACCGGCTGGGTGGGCGTGATGCTGCTGTCGCCCTTCCTGGGCGCCATCATCTACGCCATCGCCGGCATCAACCGCATCCGCAGGGCGACGATCAGCGCCATGCGGCCGCCTTCCGGCGAGGCCGCCCTGACAAAGCAGGAGCGCGACATCGCCGCCGAAGACCTGATCACGGCCGAGTTTGGCCTACGCTTCGTCGGGCTGAAGACGCTGGGCGACAGGGTGACACGCCGCGCCCTGACATCGGGAAACGCAATCGTCGTGCTGGAAACAGGCGACGAAGCCTACAGCGCGATGTGCCACGCCATCGACGGGGCGGAGCGCAGCGTCCTTCTCGAAACCTACATCTTCGACAATGATGCGGTCGGGGCGATCTTCGTCCAATCGCTTGGCAACGCCGTCAAACGCGGCGTCAGCGTGCGCGTGCTGATCGACGCCGTCGGCGTGCGCTACTCCGTGCCCAGCATCCTCAAGCAGCTCAAGGAAGCGAACGTCACCACCGACCTTTTCAACGGCAACATCGTCATGGGCTTGAGACTTCCCTATGCGAATCTGAGGACCCACAGGAAGATCCTTGTCGTCGACGGCACTGTGGCGTTCACGGGAGGCATGAATATCCGCAAGGGATTCTCCGCCGAATTCGTCGGCTCCGACAGTTCACGGGACACACACTTCAAGGTCACCGGCCCGGTGGTGGCCGACCTTTTCTCGGTCGCCGCCGAGGACTGGCGCTTCGCCGGCAACGAGGCCCTGAAGGGCGAAACCTGGCAAGTGGCAGCCCCCTTGTCGGCGCCCGGCCAGCCGATGTTGGTGCGGGCCGTGGCGTCGGGGCCGGATGCCTCGAACGAAACCAACCACAAGCTGCTGATGGGGGCGTTCTCGGTTGCCCGCAAGTCGATCCGCATCATGTCGCCGTACTTCCTGCCGGACCGCGAACTGATCAGCGCGCTGACCACGGCGGCTCGGCGCGGCGTCGAGATCGACATCGTCGTGCCGGCGGTAAACAACCTCTTCCTCGTCGACCGCGCGATGACGGCGCAGTTCGACCAGGTGCTGAAGCATTATTGCCGCGTCTGGCGCCACGAAGGCGCCTTCGACCATTCGAAACTGATGGCGATCGACGGCGTCTGGGCCTATATCGGCTCCTCCAATCTCGACGCCCGGTCGTTGAGGCTGAATTTCGAGATCGACATGGAAGTTCTTGATGCGGACTTTGCCGCCGAGATCGAGACACGCATCGGATCGGCCATCGCCTCCGCGCAGCCGGTGACGCTTGAGACGTTGAAGGCCCGCCCCTTCGTCATTCGCGTCTTCGACCGGTTGCTGTGGCTGGGATCGCCCTATCTATAGCGCAAGGAACAGAGCAGCAGGACCATGGAGATAAACGGACGCAACCTGCCGGAGACCGTGCTCCTGTCGATCCGCCACCGAAAGGCGCGGAAGGCGAAGGCGACGCCGCGCAAGCGGGTCGACGGCGCCGAGATGGTGGTCGCCTCCTACAACGTCCACAAATGCATCGGCACCGACCGCAAGTTCGATCCCGAACGGACCGCCCGCGTCATCCGCGAAATCAGTCCCGACGTCATCGCCTTGCAGGAGGCCGACAACCGCTTCGGCGACCGTGCCGGGCTGCTCGACCTTGCGCGGCTCGAACACGAAACGGGGCTGGTGCCGGTGCCGGTGTCCGGAAACGGCAAGGGCCATGGCTGGCGCGGCAATGTGCTGCTGTTCAAGCGCGGCACGGTGCGCGACGTCCACCAGATCAAGCTTCCGGGGCTGGAGCCGCGTGGCGCGCTGGTCGCCGAAATCGATCTCGACGAGAAACGGCCGCTGCGGGTGATTGCCGCCCATCTCGGCCTGCTGCGACGGTCGCGCTCCGAACAAGCGCGTGTCGTGCTCGACATCATGAGCAGCGCGGATGAGAGGCCAACGCTGCTGCTCGGCGACCTCAACGAGTGGCGGCTGGGCAACCGCTCTGCGCTGAACACGCTGCACACCACCTTCGGCCCGCCGCCAGCCGTGCCCACCTTTCCCTCGGGCCTGCCGGTGCTTGCGCTCGACCGGATCATGGGCAACCGCAACGGCATGGTCTCGGCGGTGGAAGCGCATGACACGCCGCTGTCGCGGGTCGCGTCGGACCACCTGCCGCTCACGGCTTTTGTGCATCTTTGACGCGGCTGGATCAGCCCTCCCGCAGCCAGACCAGCATCTCGCCGGAATCGCGGTTGTCCCAGGCGTAGTAGGGAACGGCCTTCACCCTCGCCTCCTCCAGGGCCGGCGGCTCGGCGCGGTAGAGGCCATTGCGCCAATCCTCCGACGCCTCCCTGTTGCCGGTGGCCGAAAGCGTGACGATGCCGCCGAGCAGGTTCGGCTCGTGATGCGCCTCGATTCTGGCCGCCCGCGGCAGGCTGATGCGGTGCAACTGGCCGGGATTGTCGGTCGCCTCGACGCAGTAGATCAGCGGGCCGCGCGCCAGCGCGACACGGCCGATGTCCTGGCGCACTTCCGGATTGGCGAAGAGGCGGGAGATCGACATGTCGAGGTCGAGCTCGACGCAGTCGCCCTTTTGCCATTCGCGCTCGATCGCCGCGTAGCCGTCGCTCAAGACGGCATCGAGAGCCACCGCCTTGCCGTTGACCTTGAGCGCCGCCTTGCGGCACCAGGCCGGCAGGCGCAGATGCAGGGTGAAGGCAACCGGCGCCACCGGCTCGACGCGGATCGAGACGGCGCCGTCCCAGGGATAGTTGCTGGTCTGGACCAGGCTCACCGGCTTGCCCGATATCTCGAAGCGGGCGGTCGAATCGCCATAGAGGTGGACGGCCAGCGCGTCGTCGGCGAGGCCGTAGAAATAGCTGCCGATCGACGCCACCATGCGGCCGATATTGGGCGGGCAGCACGGGCAGCGGTGCCATTTCCAGCGATTGTGCCGGCCGCGGCTTTCCAGTGGGTTCTCGTAGAAGAACAGCGAGCCGTCGAGCGACAGGCCGGAGATCGAGCCGTTGTAGAGCGCCCGCTCCATCATGTCGGCATAGCGCGCGTTGGGCCCCATGCCGAGCATGCGGCTCGACCAGAACACCAGGCCGACCGCGGCGCAGGTCTCGGCATAGGCGGTCTCGTTGGGCAGGTCGTAGTCGCTGGTGAAGCCTTCATTGTGCGCCGACGGGCCGAGGCCGCCGGTGACATAGAGGCTCTTGGTGGTCAGATCGTCCCACAGCCGGTCGAGTGCTGCGCGCAGCGTGTCGTCGCCATATTCGGTGGCGACGTCGGCCATGCCGGAGAACAGATACATCGCCCGCACCGCATGGCCAACGACCTTGTCCTGCTCGCGCACCGGCTTGTGCGACTGGTTGTATTCGTAGGTCTTGAAATGATAGGCCTTCGGGTCGGTGCCGCGGGCGCGCGCCTCCTCGTCGAAATAGTGCGGCTGCTGGCCGCGCTGGTCGATGAAGTACTTTGCCAGGTCCATGTATTTCTGCTCGCCGGTCGCCCGCGCCAGCTTGACCAGCGCCAGTTCGATCTCCTCATGGCCGCAATAGCCCTTCTTCTTGCCGGGCTCAGGGCCGAAAGTGTCGGCGATGTGGTCGACATAGCGGCACATGATGTCGAGCAGCTTGCGCTTGCCGGTGGCCTGGAAATAGGCGACGGCGCCCTCGATCAGATGGCCGGCGCAGTAGAGCTCGTGGCAGTCGCGCAAATTGGTCCAGCGCAGGCCGGGCTGGATGCGCTGGTACCAGCTCGACAGGTAGCCGTCGGACTGCTGCAGCCTGCCGTAGAGGTCGATGACGGCGTCGATCTTTTTCTCCAGCGTGTCGTTGCGGCGCCTGTAGAGCGAATAGGCGGCGGTCTCGATGGTCTTGCCCCAGTCGGAGTCCCAGAACATCTGCGTCGTCACCGTCGAGCCGGTGAAGCCGGGATTGGCGGCCTCGTCCGGTGACGGCGAATGGAACGGGATGACGACGCCCGGCGACGGCCGGTCGGGGTCGATCTGCTCCAGCATGCGGGCCTCGACGCAGCGCTCGTAGAGGATCTCGGCGGTGCGCGCGGCAACCGCGTCGACCCGGTCGCCCCAGAAGCCGCGCACGTCGACCTGCGGCACCGGCAGCGGACGGAAGGCGAGCTTCGGCTTGCCGGTGTGCTGCGCGGCGGATTTCAGTGCGGTCATCGGCTAACTCCATTCAATTTCGAAAGTGTCGGTTCAGCGCGGGTCATTTCACGGCGCCGGCCATCAGGCCGCGGATGTAGAAGCGCTGCAGCGCCAGGAAGAGGATCAGGCACGGCACCATCATCACGGTGACGCCTGCCTGCACGGCACCCCAGTCGATGGCGCCGAAGCGGCCGGACTGCAGCGCCGTCATCATGATCGGCAGGGTGAACTTGGACTGGTCGGTCATCAGCACCAGCGCGGCCAGGAACTCGTTCCAGGCGCCGAGGAAGGCGAACAGCGCGATGGTGACGATGCCCGGCCACACCAGAGGCAGCATGACCTGCAACAGCATGGTGACGTTGTTGGCGCCGTCCATGCGGGCGGCCTCCTCGATCTCGCGCGGCACCGCGTCGAAGGCGTTGCGCATCATGAAGATCGAGAACGGCAGCTGCAGCGTGACATAGACGCAGACCAGCCCGGTCAGCGTGTTGTGCAGGCCGATCTTGGTCAGCACCAGGAAGATCGGCGTCAGGATCGACTGGAACGGGATCATGATCGTCGACAGGATGACGACGAAGAGCATGTCCTTGAAGGGAAAGCGGAAGCGCGAGAAGCCGTAGCCGGCAAGCACGCTGACGATGACGGAAAACACCACCGTCATCACCGAGACATAGATGCTGTTTTGCGCCGGCAGCCACAGCCCGTCGCCGAAAGTGTTGAGCGTGCCGTAATTCTCGACCGAGAAGCCGGTGGTCGGCCATGGCGGCAGCGGCGGCAGGCGCGCCTCCTGCGATGGCTTGAAGGCCGACAGCACCGTCCAGACGATCGGCGCCAGAAACAGCAGCGAGGCGATGATGCCGGTCAAGTGCTCGGCGATGCCGAGCCGGATGCGGCTGGTGCGGCTACGCGCCTGCGCCATCAGTCGACCCCCTCCGGTTTGCGCAGCAGCCACAGCTGGACGAGGCTGAGCACGACGAGGATCAGCAGCAGGATCATCGAGAGCGCGGCGCCATAGCCGAGCTTGAACGACACGAAGGACTGGTTGAAGATCCAGTAGACGGCGGTCAGCGTCTGGTTGCGCGGGCCGCCGCGGAGGATGATGTAGAACTGGTCGAAGGCGAGGATGGAGCCGGCGACCGACAGGATCAGCGCCAGCGCCAGCGTGCGGCGCATCAGCGGCAGGGTAATCGCGCGAAAGCGCGCGAACGGCCCTGCCCCGTCGATCATCGCCGCCTCCTGCAGCTCCGACGGGATCGACTGCAGGCCGGTCATCAGGATGATCATGGTGAAGCCCGCCACCTTCCACACGACCATGGCGATGATCGACCAGAAGGCCGGCTGGAAGGTGGCGAGCAGATTGAACTTCTTCTCGGTCAGGCCGAGCGCGTAGGCGGCCGGGCTGAACAGGCCGGAATCGACGTTCAAGAGCCACGACCACAGCAGGCTGGCCGAGGCGAAGCCGATGACGGCCGGCATGAAGAAGGCGGTGCGGTAGACATTGGTCATCGCCCGCGGCCGCTCGATGAAGATCGCCAGCGGAAAGGCGACGGCGAAGATCGCGATCGTCACCACCAGCGTGTACCAGCCGGTAAAGCGCAGCGCGTTCCAGAAGCGCGTGTCGCGCAGGATCGCCCAGTAATTGCCGAGGCCGATGTAAGAGTGCTCGCCCATCAGCGGCCAGTTGTTGAGCGACATCCACGCCGTCATGGCGAGCGGCACGATGAAGAACACCGTGACCAGCGCCACCGCCGGCGCCACATAGAGCAGCCCGATCCACTGCCGACGCCCGGCGCCGACCAGCTTTCGGCGACGCGCGGGGGCGGAGGTTTCTGCGGTGATGGCGGTCATGGGTAAGCGCTCACTTCCCCTTCTCCCCCTGTGGGAGAAGGGGGATCGGCGCGCAGCGCCGAGACGGATGAGGGGTGTTGGAAGAAACGAGGCGGCGGCGATTTCGAACTTGTCGCCATGCTGGAACACCCCTCAACCGTCGCCTTCGGCGACACCTTCTCCCACAAGGGGAGAAGGGGGAGCCTACCTGCTGACGCCCCGCTGCATTCCGGTTAGATGAGTGCTTTCTCAACGCGATAGTCCTGCTGTTGGCGCTGCGTCCCCTCCCCCTCGAGGGGACGCAGCGCCAACAGCAGGACTATCGCGTTGAGAAAGCACTCATCTAACCGGAATGC
>NZ_RZOI01001020.1:0-1644 GCF_004022645.1 Mesorhizobium sp. M4A.F.Ca.ET.020.02.1.1
AGCACGGACTGGAGCCCGGCGCGGATTTTGCCGTCGTCGGCTTCGACGACGTGACCGAGGCCGAACACTACATGCCCGCGCTGACCAGCGTCGCGGTCGATGCGGCCGGTCTCGGCGAGCGCGCCGCCCATGCCATGCTGAAGATGATCCAGTCGCGCACCACCCGCGCCGAGGACCACATCGGCGCGGTCAACCTGGTGGTCAGGGAAAGCTGCGGGCCGGATCGCTCGGGAATGGGAGACGCGGCATGACCGTCCGATGGGGACTGATCGGCGCCAGCACGATCGCCAAACAGTTCATGATCAACGCCATCCGCGCGCAACGCGAGGGCGAGGTGGTTGCGGTGATGAGCTCCAGCCCCGAGCGCGCCAACGCCTATGCCGGCGAGAACGGCATTCCGCGCGGCGTCTCGACACTCGCCGATCTGCTCGGCGCCGGCGTCGACGCCGTCTACATCTCGACCACCAACGAGCTGCATCTCGAACAAGCGCTTGCCACGATCGAGGCGGGCAAGCATGTGCTGTGCGAAAAGCCGCTGGCGCTGACCAGCGCCGATGCGAGGACGATGGTCGCGGCCGCCAACGCTGCCGGCGTCGTGCTCGGCACCAACCATCATCTGCGCAATGCGGGCGCGCATCGCGCCATGCGCGAGGCGATCGCCGCCGGCAGGATCGGCAAGCCAATCGCCGCGCGCGTCTTCCATTCCGTCTACCTGCCGGAAAACCTGCAGGGCTGGCGCATCAGCAAGCCCGAAGCTGGCGGCGGCGTGGTGCTCGACATCACCGTTCACGATGCCGACACGCTGCGCTTCGTGCTCGGCGACGATCCGATCGAGATTTCCGCTTTCACGCAAGCCGCAGGCATGGCCGGCAGCGGGCTGGAGGACGGCGCCATGTGCATCTGGCGCTTCAAATCAGGTGTCATTGCCCAGTCGCATGAGGGCTTCACGACGAAATTCGCCGGCACTGGCTTCGAGGTGCACGGCTCCGAAGGTTCGCTGTTCGCCAACAATGTCATGACCCAGAAGCCGGTCGGCTCGGTGCTCTTGCGCACGGGCGCCGGCGAGGAAGAGCTGAGCTTCGACCGCGAGGACCTCTACACGCGCTCGCTGCGCCAGTTCCATGCCGCGATCCGCGACGAAGGCCGGCCTTCCGCCACCGGCGAGGACGGTGTTTGGTCGCTGGCCGCGGCTGAAGCCGCGCTGCAATCGGCCAAATCGGGCAAGGCCGTCACCATCGATCCGAAACTCGGGAGCGCGGCGTGAGCAAGGTCATTTCCGCGGCGCAGGCTGCAAGCCTGATCAAGGACCGTATGGTCGTATCGGTGTCGTCGTCGAGCGGCCTCGGCTGCCCGGACGCAGTGCTTGCCGCGATCGGCGAGCGCTTCGACGCCGAAGGCCACCCGAAGGCCATCACCACGTTGCACCCCATCGCCGCCGGCGACATGTACGGCATCAAGGGCATCGATCATCTGGCGAAACCCGGCCTGTTGAAGCGCACGCTTTGCGGCTCCTACCCTTCCGGCCCGTCATCCGCCGAGCCGCCGCAGATCTGGAAGATGATCGGCGACAATTCGGTCGAGGCCTACAATGTGCCGTCCGGCATCCTGTTCGACATGCACCGCGAGGCCGCCGCCAAGCGGCCG
>NZ_RZOI01001021.1:0-1642 GCF_004022645.1 Mesorhizobium sp. M4A.F.Ca.ET.020.02.1.1
GAGGAATGGCAGCGCTACCTCGCCGGCCGCGTCGCGGAGATTCGCGACGGCTCCGTGTCGCCGCGCGAGTTTGTCCACGCCGACGGCAGGACGATGATGTTTTTTGTCACCGCGCTGTCCGGGGGCAAGCGGCTGTTGACCTACTACGAGATCACCGACGTCAAGCGCCGCGATGCCGAGATCGAGAGCGCCAACGCCAGGACCGCGGAGACCTTCGCCAATCTTCGCGCCATGGTCGACCAGATGCCGATCGGCGTCTTGGTCCTCGACGCGGACATGCGCGCGCAGGTGATCAACCGCGCCTTCCACGAGTTCTGGAAAATCGAGCCCAGCCGCGCCGGGATCGGCAGCGGCTTCCGCGAGCTGATGGAAGCGAGCCGCGGGATCGACCCCTACGGAGCCGACGACGAGGCATGGCAGCGCCTCATGGCCGAGCGCGAGGCCGAGATCAGGGCTGGCGTTGCCGGATCGCGGCAGCTGCCACTCAATGACGGCCGCACGCTGATTGCCTCGCTGGCGCCGCTCGCCGGCGGCAAGCGGCTGATCTCCTACGTCGACGTCACCGACATGAAGGAGCGCGAGGCGGAGGCCGAGGATGCGCGCAAGAACCTCGCCACCGTGCTGGAATCGCTGCCGGCCGGCGTCATCATCTACGATCGTGACGACAGGTTCGTCTTCGCCAACCGCAAACTGCAGGAGACGCTTCCGGCGCTGAAGCCGGTGTGGCAGCCCGGCCGCAGTTTCCGCGAGGCGCTGGTTCTCGGCCATTCGGTCGGCTATTTCCGCCAGAGCGGCGATCCTGAGATCGACAGCCTCTATGAGCGCGATCGCGACGGGTGGTTCGACGCGATGCTCGCCCACTACCGGCTGCCGAACTCATCCTATGAACGGCGCAATCCGGACGGCCGCTGGTACCAGGTCTACGACATGCGGACCGAGGACGGCACCTTCATCGGCGTGCGCGTCGACATTTCCGACATCAAGAGTCGCGAGAAGGCGCTGCATGACTCCATGCGGCAGATCGACCTGTTCCGGCACGTCATGGACGAGCTGCCGGTGGCTGCCTTCATCAAGGCCCAGGATCTCAGCATCGAATTCGTCAACAAGGCATGGTGCGCGCTCACCGGCATTGCCAAGGAAGATGTCATCGGCCGCACCGATCGCCAGCTGTTCGGCGCCGATGATGCCGAAAACTACAGCCATGACGACATCGAGGTCGTCGCCACCGGCAACGGGCGCGAGGTCGAGGAGTCTGTCACCCATCGCGACGGCACCGTGCGGCAGCTGATGACGCGCAAGAGCCGCCTGGTGGCGACGGACGGGTCGGTGCATCTGGTCGGCTCCAGCACCGACATCACCGACGTCAAGGCGCGCGAGCGGGCGCTGGAAGAGAGCATGCGCGAGAATGAGGTGTTCCGCAGCCTCATCGACAATGTGCCGGTGTCGATCTACGCCAAGCGTTCGGACCTCAGGCAATTCTACGTCAACAAGGGCTGGTGCGATCTCACCGGCTTCGCCAAGGATGAGGCGATCGGCAAGACCGATGTCGAGATCTTCGGGCCGGACGGCGAGGCCTTCGTCGCCGGCGATCTCGCCGTGCTGCGCACCGGCGAGACGCAGGAGATCGAGGAGAGCGTGACGC
>NZ_RZOI01001022.1:0-1630 GCF_004022645.1 Mesorhizobium sp. M4A.F.Ca.ET.020.02.1.1
CTTCCCCTTCTCCCACCAGGGAGAAGGTGGATCGGCGCGCAGCGCCGAGACGGTTGAGGGGTGCAGGAAGGATGAGACGTCGGCGTCTTCTGGAACACCCCTCATCCGACCGAGATTCGCTCGGCCACCTTCTCCCACAAGGGGTGAAGGTAAAACTCTACCCGGGTGGCAGGCCCTCATATTGCGGCAGGCCGTCGTCCAACCGCACCCAGGGCTGCTTCGAGGCCGTCCAGAAATGCATGTCGGGCTTGAACAGGGAAGGATCGTCGAGCGAGCCGGAGGTGATGCCAAGAATACCTCTGGAATCGCGCCTGGAAAACAGCGTCGCACCGCAGGCCGCGCAAAAGCTGCGCTTGAGGTCCGGCGAGGAGTTGACCGTCGCCACCTCGCCCTCGACGGTCACGTCGTCGATGCTAAACAGCAGCCGCGCGTTAAAGGCCGCGCCGATCGCCTTCTGGCAGATCCGGCAATGGCAGACGCGTTCGTTGATCGGCGCCACCTCGGCGCGGTAGCGCACCGCTCCGCACAGGCAGCCGCCCTGATATTTCGTCATCGCCGGTATCCGTTCGCTCGGTAAGAATGCCGGAACCGTAGCCGGGCGGGGAGCTGCGTCAATTGAAAAGCTTTTATGGGAAGCCATCGGTTGCGATGATGCGACCGGCAGAGATGGCAGCGCGTCCAAAAGCACGCGGCCGCCTCCAGGGAGACGGCCGCATGAGATTGCCGACCCGCTATTCGGTTGCGCCGAGCATCTCGTCCCAACTCTTCACCTTGGTCACGCCGTCGAGGAAGGGCAGTGCGGTGGCGGGCAGTTCCGGCGCGAAAAAGATGTCGTAGTGGGTGCGGTTGGGGATGATCGCCAGCCGGTTCTGCGACAGGTTCTCGCGCATCCAGCCGGCATCCTTCTGGCCACCGCCGAGCATCTGGAAGAACTTGATCTCGTGCTCGGGCTTGTACATGTCGCTGTCGCCATAGACGAGCATGACCGGCATTTTCAGCTTCGGCACATCGGCCGAGAAGTCGCGCTCGTTGCGCATGAAGGCGCCGAGCGTATCGAGCAGCCTAGGGAAATCGTCCGGATGCGGCGCCACGGCGACGTAGGATTTGTACATCGGCGTATCCTTCATGAACGGGGCCGCCGCCGCGCTCACCTGCGCCTGCTGCGGGCGCATCTCGTCGTAGAAGCCGTTGGTGGCATAGCCCGTCGACACCATCACCAGCCGGCGCACCGCCTCCGGGTGCTGGACAGCCATGCGGAAGGCGACGCCGCCGCCCAGCGAATAGCCCATGACGTCGACCCGGTCGTAGCCAAGCGCCTTGACGATCGCCGCCATGTCGTTGCCCATCGCTTCGACGCTGAACGGCCGCTCGCCAAGCGCCGTGCGGCCATGGCCCTGCAGATCGACGGCGATCACGGTGCGATGCGCGGCGAATTGCGGCAGGACCGGCGCGAACATGTCGGTGGAGCCGAGGCCGCCATGCAGCAGCAGCAGCGGCTCGCCCTTGCCGTAGATGGCGTAGTAGTAATTCAGGCCGTCGATCGGCAGCAGGCCGGATTTCTCCGGCTTCGCAGCGGCTTTGGTGGCAGCGGTCATGGCAGGCTTTGTCTCCTCGGATTGTGCATTTGGCG
>NZ_RZOI01001023.1:0-1628 GCF_004022645.1 Mesorhizobium sp. M4A.F.Ca.ET.020.02.1.1
CAAAAGGATAGATCAATGAACGATGCCGCTACCGAAACACGCTTCATAGTCGTCGAGCGGGAGATACCTTATCCGCCGGAAAAGATCTGGCGCGCGCTGACGCAACCGCATCTGATCGAGGAGTGGTTGATGAAGAACAATTTCAGGCCGATCGTGGCCCACCGCTTCAATCTCAGCGCGGACTGGGGCGGCGTCGATTGCCAGGTCCGGACCGTCGAGCCCAACAGGACGCTGTCCTACAGCTGGGACACCAAGGATCTCGAGAGCGTGGTCACCTGGACGCTCGCCCCCACGGGCACGGGAACCCATTTGCGCATGGAGCAGACGGGCTTCCGGTCCGATCAGGAACCATACTTCCGCGGCGCAACCGTCGGCTGGCCGAGGTTCCTTGCAGCCCTGGAACAGGTGCTGGCGCGGATGGACTGAGGCCAGCCGGCGCGCTTCGCGGCGCCGTGATCCCCGAACGCGAGAACCAGAGGAAGAAGCAGGATGAAGATCAAGCTGGCGAAAGTGTATGTGGACGACCAGGAAAGGGCCCTGGCCTTCTACACCGACGTTCTCGGCTTCACCAAGAAGGCCGATTTCAGCAATGGACCGTTTCGCTGGCTGACGGTGGCCTCGTCCGACGAGCCCGAGGGGACCGAACTGCAGCTGGCGCTGAACGACAATCCCGCGGCCAAGTCTTACCAACAGGCGATGTTCAAGCAGGGCCAGCCCGCAGTCATGCTCTTCACGGACGACATCAAGGGCGACCACGAGCGCATCAAGGAACGTGGCGGCGCCTTCGCCATGGCGCCGACCGAAGTCACCGGCTCGACCATCGCGCAGGTGAACGACAGCTGCGGCAATCTCGTCCAGATTACTCAATTGGCCCGCTGGTAGGGTTCCCGTTGGCTTTTTCAGAGGAGGTCGCATTGAGCCTTAGCCAATGGATTCGGCAAATTCATCGTTGGCTGTCGATCGCCTTTACGGTGACCGTCATCGCCAACTTCGTCGCCATGGCGTTGGGGGAGCCTCCGGCTTGGGTGGTCTACTCACCGCTCCTGCCGCTCTTCCTGCTGCTGTTTTCCGGCCTGTACATGTTCGTGCTGCCTTATCTCGCTAGGTCACGCGACGAGCAGCGCGCGGGCGGATAGATGGCCAAGGCGCGCCAACGATCGAAGCTCACCGCCCAGCGGCCCGGCGCGGAGCCGGTCCTGCTCTCAGGCGGCAACCCGCAGATCGCCAAGGGCTATGGCGACGCCCCGGTGCAGGCCTACATCGCCGCCATGCCGGGCTGGAAGCGCGATGTCGGCCGCCGCCTCGACGCGCTGATCGAGCGTAGCCTCCCCAGCGTCGAAAAGGCGGTGAAATGGAACTCGCCGCTCTACGGGGTCGAGGGCCAGGGCTGGTTCCTCGGCATTCATTGCTTCACCAACTACGTCAAGGTGGCCTTCTTCCGCGGAACATCGCTCAGCCCGCTGCCCCCAGGCGAGTCCAGGACCAAGGAAACGCGCTACCTCGACATCCGCGAGGACGATCCAGTCGACGAAGCCCAGGTCGCCGACTGGGTGAGGCAGGCCAGCCGGTTGCCGGGCGAAAAGATGTGACCAGCCGATGGACACGAGGGGCAAACAACACGAAGGAAG
>NZ_RZOI01001024.1:0-1628 GCF_004022645.1 Mesorhizobium sp. M4A.F.Ca.ET.020.02.1.1
GCATCATGTTCCCGGCCTGGACCTACAATGGCCGCGTGCCGGGCCCGTCGCTGCGGGCGACCGAAGGCGAACGCCTGCGGATCGTCTTCCGCAACCAAGGCTCGCATCCGCATTCGATGCATTTCCACGGCATCCACGCCGCGCGCATGGACGGCGTCCCGGGTGCCGGCCTGGTCGGGCCGGGCGAGGAGTTCGTCTACGAGTTCGATGCCAGGCCGTTCGGCTGTCACCTCTACCACTGCCACGCGCTGCCGCTGAAGCGGCATATCCAGAAGGGCATGTACGGTGCCTTCGTCATCGATCCTGACCCTGCCCGGCATCCGGAGCACGAGGCGGTCGCCCGCTCACGCCTGCTCGGCTCGCCCGAGAATGCAAACTGGCAGGAATTCGTGATGGTCATGAACGCCTTCGACACCAACTTCGACAACGAGAACGAGGTCTATGCCGTCAACACGGTCGCCCACGCCTATGCGAAGAAGCCGATCCGGGTGCTGAAGGACAAGCCCGTCCGCATCTACCTCGTCAATGTCGTCGAGTTCGATCCGATCAACTCCTTCCACCTGCACGCCAATTTCTTCGACTATTACAATCAGGGTACGACGCTCACGCCGACGCTGAAGACCGTCGACCTGATCACCCAGTGCCAGGCCGAGCGCGGCATTCTCGAGTTCCATTTCCGCGAGCACGAGCCGGGCCTCTATATGTTCCATCCTCACCAGTCCGAGTTCACCGAGCTCGGCTGGTCCGGCATGTTCGATGTCGTGGAGGCTCTGTCGTGACCGATACGAGCCAGCCCAATACGCGTGCCGCGCGCCCAACTCGGGTCAATCTGCTCTGGATCGGGCTGCCTTTGACCGTCCTGGCGATAGCCATCGCCTGGCTGCTGTCTTCCGATCCGCTGTCGAGCTTCCGCAATGGCGCGCCACCGGTCGAGAACATCACCTTCGAGCGGACGATCCTTGGCACCGATGGCATTCGCGTCCTTGTCCGTGCCGGCGGATCGGAACCGATGACGATCGCGCAGGTCCAGGTCGACGACGCCTACTGGCAATTCACGCAGGACCCGCCGGGCCCGATCGCGCGCGGCTCGACGGCATGGATCAACCTGCCATATCCCTGGGTGTTGGGGGAGGCGCATGCTATCAATGTCGTGACCAGCACCGGGACGACATTCGGACATGAGATCGCGGTGGCTGTGCCAACGCCGACCCGTGACTCGCTGAGCCTTGTCGCGCAGGCGGTGCTCGGCGCCTTTGTCGGCATCCTGCCTGTGGCGATCGGTCTGATGTTCTACCCCGCGCTTCGCGGCGTCGGACGCAGCGGCATGGACTTCCTCCTGTCGCTGACTGTCGGCTTGCTCGCCTTCCTTTTCGTCGATGCGCTGGAGGACGCCTTCGAACTGGCTAGCGAAGCTGCAGCCCTGTTCCAGGGGCCGACGATGATCGTGCTTGCCGCCACCGCGAGTTTCCTGCTGCTGATGGCGGCGGGCCGGCGGAGCGGCGCGCCGACCGGCCTGGCGCTCGCCACCTTCATCGCGCTCGGCATCGGCCTGCACAATCTCGGCGAAGGACTGGCGATCGGCGCCGCCTTCGCGTCGGGCGCGGCGGGGCTGGGCACCTTCCTGGTGC
>NZ_RZOI01001025.1:0-1611 GCF_004022645.1 Mesorhizobium sp. M4A.F.Ca.ET.020.02.1.1
GCAGCGGCTTGCTGGCCTTGACCTTGAGCACGGCGAGGTCGTTCTTGGCGTCGCGGCCGATCAGCTTGGCGGGAAGCTCGGTGCCGTCATCCAGCGTCACCTTGATCGAGGTCGCGCCGTCGATGACGTGGTTGTTGGTGACTATGGTGCCGTCGGCGCCGACGATGAAGCCGGAGCCCAGCGCCTCGGCGCGCTGCGCCTGCTGCGGCGGCGTCTTGGGCATCGGCACGCCCTGGTCGCCGAAGAACTGGCGGAAATAGTCGTCGAAGGGCGAGCCGCCGTCAAAGGGTTGCTCCTCGTTCATCGTTTCCGGCTGCGCCTTCATGACGGTGGCGACGGTCACCACCGCCGGCTTGTCGACGGCCACAATCGGCGCGAACGAGCCGTTCGGTGCCGTAATCCCGGCAACGGGGGTCTGGGTCGTGGGGACCACGTTGCTCGCGCCGCCGCTGTTCGCGCTTTGGGCGAAGGATACGACGAAAGGGGAGATGATCAGCGCAGCGCCCAGCAGGGCCGCGACGCGATGTCTACGAAGAATGCTTGAGGGTGACATGGTCGTTCTGTCCGGGCGAGAGTTGATCTTGCGCCGCGAGCGGCTCTCAGGCGAAGCGCCGTCGACGTGTCGGCGACCTGGACTGCCCGTCTCGCCTCGCGTGACAGCCGGCCGGATCGACAGCCCGCATCTAGGGCGTCGATGGGTCCGAATTAGGGTTTTCGTCCGACCTTACGAAGATTTAATCTCAGAAGGCGCTCACGAAGCGCCCCGTCGGCGCAGATAGGCCGAGGCGATCTCGCGCATGCGCGCGGCGTCGAAGCTCGGTCCATGACCGCCATAGCCGATGCGGATCGGCAGGTCGAGCAGGCGCCGCATGGTGCGGCAATAGGCGGCGCGATCGGAATCCGGCAAATCGTCGATCAGCATGCCGTCATAGATGGCATCGCCGGCAAACATCAACCCGTCGGCCTCGTCGAACAGCGCGATCGAATCGGGCGAATGTCCCGGCAGATGCAGGACGCGGAACTGGCGGTCGCCGAGATCGACGATGTCGTCCTCGTCAAGCGTGCGCGTCAGCGGCGCCGGCGCAATGCTGTAGTCGGCTGCGCTCCAGTCCGGCGTGGGCAGCCTGGAAACGGCGCCGTCGAGATTGCGGAACATGTAGGCGTAGGTGACGGCCTCATCCATGCTCTCGAACTGCGCGGCGCTCATCTTCGGCCCGGCCCGCAGCGGGAACTCATGCAGCGAGCCGACATGGTCGAGATGGATATGCGTGGCGACGACGATCAGCGGCTTGCCTGCTGGCGTGTCGATCTCGGGCGCCAGCGGCAGGATGCCCATGCCGGTGTCGACCAGAAGGTCGGCGTCCCGGCCTTTGAAATGCCAGATGTTGGCGCGCACGAAATCGTGCACGAACGGCTCGGTCAGCATCGATGTCCTGGCGTCGACGATGGCCTTGCCGAACCAGTCGCCGACTACCAGGTCGCCCATCAGACGAAGGGCTTCCCGACCTTGTATTTCTCCGGCACCAGCCGCTTGAGGTAGGCCATGCCGGCATCCGAGAGCTTGTTGGCGTCGGGCTGCATGAAATCGTCGGGCATGTGGCGCGTCTTGCC
>NZ_RZOI01001026.1:0-1611 GCF_004022645.1 Mesorhizobium sp. M4A.F.Ca.ET.020.02.1.1
CCGTCGTCCGGTCGGAGCTGTGGAACCCGGCGAAGCATGTCGATCCGAAAGCGCTGCCGACGCCCGGCCAAATACTGGAAATCACCAGCCGGAAAAACATCGACGGCGAAACCTACGACAGGGAATGGCCCGAGCGGGCAAAGAAGACGATGTGGTAGATTCAGGTGAGGCTGGCCTGCAAATGGCGGCCTCCTGCGCTTCCGGTGCTCACGCACGTTAAGTACGCTCGCTCCGCTTATCGGAGGCCATCATTTTCGGCGCATCCTGACCTGCATCTCGGTGCGCCGGCGCTTACGCTTCCTTCAGCACATCGGCGATCTTGCGCATCTGCTCACCGATCATGTCGCACTGCTCCGCAGTCGACTGGCTCATCGCCTGCTCGATCAGCGCCATGTGAACCTTTAGCGCCTGCATCAGCAGGGCTTCGCCTTCCACGGTCAGGCTTAGCCTGAGCACGCGCTTGTCCTTCTCGTCGCCCTCGCGGCGCAGCAGGCCGCGGGTCTCCAGCTGCGGCAAGAGCATGGTGATGTTGGAGCGCCCGACCAAGAGCTTGCGGGCAAGGTCATGCTGCGACATGCCGGGATGGCGGTAGAGGTTCATCAGCACGTCGAGCTGTGCCGGCTTGAGATCCAACGGCGCCAGTTTCACCGCCAGCGTGCGCTCCACCACATGGCAGGCGCGCGCCACCGCGACCCAGTTGCGAAAGCGCGGGTTGTCCCAGGGCAGGTCTTGTTTAATGTTCATGTTTGAACTATTATGTTCATGCTTGAACGAATGGATGGATCGACACTATGGCATCATTTGGTCTGAAGGTCATCCGGGGCGTGTTCGGCGCGGCCGAGCATGTGGCGCCTCGCCTCAGCGGTCGCGCCGCGTTCGAACTGTTCTGCCGCACGCCGAACGTCAAGGCGCTGAGCGACGGCGAGCGCCGCGCTGTCGAGCGGGCCGCGGCCTTCATGGCCGAGGCGCGGCATCATCGGCTGAAGACGAAGAAGGGCTGTGTCATGGTGCATGAATTCCGGCCCGAGCCGGGCAGGGCGCCGGCCGGCACCGTGCTCGTCATCCATGGCTGGCGTTCGCGCACCGAATATATGCGCGCGCTGATCGAAGGATATCGCGGCGCCGGCTACAAGGTTGTCTCGCTCGACCTTCCGGGCCACGGCCAATCGCAGGGCCGCCGTCTGAACATGGTCAACGCGGTCGAGGCGGCAAGGGTCGCCGGCGAATGGTTCGGTCCGTTCAAGGTTATCGTCGGCCATTCCTTCGGCGGCGCCGTCGCCGCCAACGCCGTCGCCGGTTCGGTCAGGGGCATCCAGCCTATCGCGGCCGAAGGCTTGGTGCTGATCGCGGCGCCGAGCTCACTGCCGGCGATCTTCGCCGACTTCAGCAGCATGCTCAATGTCGGCCCGCGCTCGCAGGTCGCCATGGCCGATCGCGTCGAAAAACTCTCCGGCCGACCGCTCGGCGAATTCACCGGCGACCGCCAGCTCGCGGAAGCGCTGGTGCCGACGCTGGTCATCCATGCGCCCGACGACCGCGAAGTCTCTGCCGACCATGCCACGCGCTATGCCGGCGCCGGCGATCATGTCAGCCTGCATTGGGTCGACGGGC
>NZ_RZOI01001027.1:0-1611 GCF_004022645.1 Mesorhizobium sp. M4A.F.Ca.ET.020.02.1.1
CGTCCGCCGCCCCAGTGCCGCGCGGACCGACGCCGTGATCCGGCGAAGCTCCGCCTCATCCAGTTTCTCGATGTTTTCGGCCAGGAGATTGGCGAGCTCGGTGGCGGCGGGCGTCAGGCCAGACGTGTCGATCCGGACCCGCGGGTGCGAGGCTTCGGCGAGGCGCGCGAGTTCCTCGGCATCGTCCCAGATGACGTTGAAATAGCCGATGATCTTCTGGATCAGCGTCCAGGTCGGCGCGCCGCGGCGGCCATGTTCAAGCGCCGACAGGTAGGCGGCGCTGACGCCGATCGCCTCGGCCATCGCCTTCTGGCTGAGGCCGCGCTCGGCGCGCAGCGCGCGCAGCTTCTCGCCGAACGGGGTCATGCCAGCGCTCTCATGCGCGTGTCTTCATGTGCGGGTCCGGCGCAAGCGGACATAGAGCGCGCCGGAACCGCCATGGTTGCGCGCGGCATGGTCGTGGCTGGAGACCAGCGGCCGGAAGGCGGGCGTCGACAGCCAGGCGGGAACCGAACGCCGCAGCACGCCGTCGCCGCCGGACGAGGAGCCCTTGCCGGTGATGACCAGCACATAGCGGATGCCGCCGGCATGCGCCCGGTGCAGGAATGAAAACAGCAGCGAATAGGCCTCGTCCTGGGTCATGCCGTGCAGGTCGACGCGGCCTTCGATCGGCAGCCGGCCCTTCGCAAGCTTGTTCAGCGTCTGGTCGTCCAGCGCATGCGAGACATGCTGCGTCCTGGGCTTTGCCGCGACAGCCGGAGCGCCGTTGACGGGGATAGGCGCCGGCGCCGGTTTCGGCTCGACGCTGAAATCGGGGACGTCGACGGCGGCCTTGCCCTTGAGCGGCTTGGCGGTGCGCGCCACCAGGTTCCACAGGACGCGATCGTCCTCGCTCAGCCGGTCGATGCGGCGGGTCATGGCAATGGCCTCGAAACGAGCTGGCGCGGGATCAGCGCATAAAAATCGGCGGCGTTGCGGACGACGCCGGCGATCTCGCCGGCGGCGGCGCCGCTGCCCGCAAAGAGGTCACCCCGCGCCGGGCCGGTGATGGCCGAGCCGGTGTCCTGCGCGATCATCAGCCGCCGGAACGGCCCGTCGCCGAAAGCGGCGAGCGTCGGCGCGTCGATATAAAAGGGCGTGCCGAATGTGTGCAGCAGCCGGTCGACGGCAACCGAACGGCCTGGCGTCAGCGGCACCTTGGCGGCGGCGATCGGGCCGAGCGCCGCATCGTCGACCGCCGCCTCGCGGAAGAAGATATAGGAGCGGTTCTGCCAGAGGATCTCGTCGACGCGATCCGGGTGCGCCCTGAACCAGGCCCGGATCGACTGCATCGTCACCTTGGCCAGCGGGATTTCGCCCAACTCGCTCAGGACCTTGCCGGGCCCGGTGAAGCGCTGGCCGGACTTGGCGGCATAGGTAACGCGGCAGAGCCGACCGTCGGTCATCTTCAGCCGCGCCGCGCCCTGGACATGGATGAAGAAGGCGTCGACCTTGTCGGCGAGCCAGGCGATCTCCAGCCCCTTGCCGGCGAGCGCGCCGCGCTCGATGGCGCCGCGGTCGAAATATTCGGCCAATCCGTCCGGCGCCGGGCGCGCGAAAGCGAGATAGGGA
>NZ_RZOI01001028.1:0-1606 GCF_004022645.1 Mesorhizobium sp. M4A.F.Ca.ET.020.02.1.1
TCTTCCTGACATGCACCAGCATGTTGCGCACGATGATGTCGCCGACCTGCTCCAGCTTGACGCAGGCGCCGATCAATTCCTGGCAGCGCAGCGCTTCGTCCTCGCTGAGCGGGTTTTTGGTAACCTTGGCCAGATAGAGCTTTATCGCCGCGTGCTTCTTGTCGACGCGATCGTCGAGCGCGGCCAGCGCCTTGATCTTGTCGCCGTCGGCGCTCTCATAGAGCTCGATGATGCGCTTCAGCATGATCTCGACGGTCTCGCAGACCCGCACCACCTCGCGGGTGGCGTTGGCCAGCGCCTGGCTCGGCGTATCAAGCGCGCTTTCGTTGAGCGCCGACAGTTCGACGATGTCGAGCGCCGAAGCCTGCTCCGGCTTGGCGCCGAGCGCCACGATCTTCTCCGAGGCGCGGTAGACGAGGCTGGCGAGCGGCAGGCCGGCGAGCAGGACGATCACATTGAACAGGATGTGGGCGTTGACGATCTGGTCAGGCACGCTGGCGCCAAGGAAG
The DNA here is from genome assembly GCF_004022645.1 of Mesorhizobium sp. M4A.F.Ca.ET.020.02.1.1. Taxonomy (NCBI): domain Bacteria; kingdom Pseudomonadati; phylum Pseudomonadota; class Alphaproteobacteria; order Hyphomicrobiales; family Phyllobacteriaceae; genus Mesorhizobium; species Mesorhizobium sp. M4A.F.Ca.ET.020.02.1.1. The sequence goes on from NZ_RZOI01001028.1 coordinate 510, forward strand.
CCGACAGGCGGCTTCAGCGTCATGAACAGGATCAGCATGAGCAGCGAGCCCATGCCGCGCATCAGCAGATTGCCGATCGGCACGACGCGCACGCCGGGCTCGGCGTTGCGAGTGAGCAGTGGCGCGATGATCGAGGAGCCGAGATTGACGCCGAGCACCAGCACGATGCCGAGCTCGGGAGGGATGAAGCCACGGCCAGCCAGCGTCACCAGCAGCAGCACCGCCGCGATCGAGGAATGGAACAGCCAGGTGACCAGCGCGGCGAGCAGGTAGGCGGTGACGAAATCGCCGGAGAAATAGTTGACGATCATCGGCATCAGCGTGCTCTGGCGCAACGGCTCCGACGCCTGGCCGATCATCTCCAGCGACAGAAGCAAGAGACCGATACCGACCAGGATGCGGCCGAACTGGCGCCAGTCGCGCCGCTCGGTGGCCATGAACATGACGGTGCCGGCGACCAGGCACACCGGCACCAGCAGGGAGAGGTCGAAGGTGAGGAGCTTGACCACCAGCGCCGAGCCGATCTCGGCGCCGCGCACCGCCAATTGGCCGGACATGCCGGAGACGATGCCGGCGCCGGCGAAGGAGCCGACCAGCAAGGTCACGGCCGTGGAGCTCTGCAGTGCGACCGACAGGCCGCAACCGGCGAGAACCGCCATCAGCGGATTGCGCATGGTGGCGCGCAGCCGATGGCGCAGCGCATCGCCATAGGCACGCTCGACGCCCGTCTTGACCATGCGGGTGGCAAACAGCATCAGCGCCACGGCGCCGGCAAGATGCAGAAGGACGACGGAACCGCTCATACGCGATCTCGCGATCCGACGGGCGCGCGCGGCGCGCGAGCCGAACCGTCGACGAGGCAAAAGAGGGTGCGAATCATGGACATTTCAGAAACCGAGGATACGCCGATTTACTTTAGCCGGATAATAGATTTTGGCTCTCTGGCGACGGCTGGCGCACGACGGGGCGTGTCGGAAATGGATGGACGGCGATTTGGTTGCATCGCCCACCGGCGCCGATGGCGTCATGCCGTCCGGCGCTTGCGCGCGCATCAGACGCCTATCTGACGATGCTATTGAATTAGATATCATAAATAT
>NZ_RZOI01001029.1:0-1603 GCF_004022645.1 Mesorhizobium sp. M4A.F.Ca.ET.020.02.1.1
TTATCAGCGAAGCGAGCAAGACCGACATGGGGACGTTGAAGTCGCTATTCGCCAAGTTGGAGGATGAGGCCTGGGACCTGCTGCAGCAGGAAGGCGTCGAGCGCAAGGATGTCATCCTCGAGCGTTCGGTCGATATGATGTATCAAGGCCAGTGGCGCTCGCTGTCGGTGCCGTTCGGCGCCGCACTGCATTCAACCGATGAGCTTGTCGCCGCTTTCCATGCACTGCATGAGCGTGAATACAATTTCCGCCGCGACGACGCGCCGGTGGACATCTACCGCGTCAATCTGAGCGCGATCGGCGTCACGCCGAAGGCCACGCTGGCCGAGCATCCTCTATCGGACGAGAAACCCGTGCCGAAGGAGCGACGGACCGTCTGGTTCGACGACAAACCATTCGCCGATACGCCGATCTATCAGCGCGAGGATATGAAGGCGGGTGCGAAGCTCGTCGGTCCGGCCATCATCGAGCAATTCGACTCGACCACGGTCGTGCCGCCGCGCGTCGCCGCCGAGATCGACCGTTTCCTCAACATCGTCATCCGCTTCGAGGCCTGAGCCATGAACCCTGCCGCAGCCATGCAGCGCGCCGAAGGATTTGCCCTCGATCCGGTGACCTTCGAGGTGTTGAAGAACTCGTTCATCAACTCCGTCAACCAGATGTCGGAGCAGATACTCAGAACCTGCTACTCCTTCGTCATCTACAATCGCGACTTCTCCAACGGCCTCAGTGACGTCAATGGCGACTCGGTCGCCCAGGGCGACCAGGATCTCGCGGGCCATGTCGGCACGCTTCACCTGACCTGCAAGGATGTGATCCGTGTCTTCAAGGGCCGTATGGAAGACGGCGACGTCTATGCCATCAATGATCCTTATGCCGGCGGAACCCATTTCTCCGACGTACGGTTGATCCGTCCAATCTTCGTCGAGGGCGAGGTGATCGGCTTCGCGCAGTCCAACGGACACTGGACCGATGTCGGCGGCTCGACGCCCGGCTCCTTCGACGTGATGGCGCGCGACATGTTCCGCGAAGGCATCCGCATCACACCTGTCAGGCTTTGGCATGCTGGCCGTTTCTGCGACGACGTGGCAAACCTCATCGCAGCGCAGACGCGCGATCCGGCATCCATCCTGGGCGACATGCAATCGCAGGCGCAGGCGACAATGATCGCGGCTCGCGAGATCCAACGCCTGGTTGCCAAGTATGGCAAGGAAACCGTCAAGGCCGGCTTCGCCGACGTGCAGAACTATGTCGAGCGGGCGACGCGCCAGCGGCTTGCGGAACTGCCGCGCGGCACCTGGGAAACGGAAGACTTCCTGGATCGCGACCTTGGAGCGGGCGAGGGCCTGATCCCGATCAAGATCAAGCTGACGTTGACCGGGGAAAAGGCGATCTACGACTTCACCGGCTCGCATCCGACCGTTGCGTCGCTCTACAATTCAGCTTTCGGCGGCACATTTTCAGCCTGCGTCGCGGCGATGAAGAACTTCTTTCCGGACCTGCCGCTGAACTCCGGCTTCTATCGCACGATCGAGGTGATCGCACCCGAGAACACGATCGTCAATGCCAAGTGGCCGGTCGCCGTCACCGGCTTCCTCATGCC
>NZ_RZOI01000102.1:0-12172 GCF_004022645.1 Mesorhizobium sp. M4A.F.Ca.ET.020.02.1.1
CCACTGCCCCAACCACCCCAACGACCACCACCACCCCGTCATCGATCGCGCCGGTCCTCACCATCGCGGATCCGACACTCAAGGTGAACGGGCTGGGTGGTACGGTTGACCTCGGAGTCAAGGTGACAACGACCGACCCCAACGATGTCGTGACCGTGAATGTGACGGGCTTGCCGAGATACGAGACGATCACCGACAAGCTCGATGGTAAGACGTTTAGTGGCAAGAACATCACCTTGACGGCGGCGCAGGTCGACAGCGGATTGACGCTGCAATCGAACTACAAGGGCGCGGCTCATCCGGTGGCGACGCTCACGCTGACGGCAACGGCCAAGGACCCGGTCACCGGCGCCGTCACGACAGCCTCGCCGCAGAGCATCACCGTAGTGGATCCTCGGCCCGCGACCGCCACAACGTCGCTAGAGTCCTTGGCAACCCGGGGCCCTGCGCTGCTGCACGAGCAAAGGGACCTGGTCGCCGGCGGCGCTAGGACCTGGGCGCCGCATAGCCTTGCCGCGGCGGATCATCCGACTGCGACCGGCACGGCCAGGGCGTCCCTGGCAAGCCAGAGTTTTGCGCTGCTGAACCAGTATCTGGCCGGCAAATCCGGCCGGGTCGATTCCGGTCAGATCGTGGCTGTCTTGTCGAATGGAGCCAGCTGGGATCACGACACGTACATGACCAGACCGCACCATTGATCGCCTCCGCACCCAGGGGCTTCCGCCCCTGGGTGCAGCACCGTCAAGGTTGTGAATGCCAGGGGGAGATCGAACGCGGACGTATTTCCGCAAGGGTTAGCCAAAATGGCGATACAAAACGAGAATGCCTACGCAGCAGACCATGGACTTCGAGCCCTGGCCCTGTTCCTGCGCTTTCATGGCGTGGACGCCAAGCCCGACCAGATCCGCGATCGCTATGGCGACGGCGGTGCAATCGGCATCCGCGCGATGCTTCGCTGCGCCCGCGAGCTCGGGCTTAAGGTCGGCGCGCGCAAGGCACATTGGAACCGTCTTTCGAGCGTTCGGCTGCCCGGCATCGCTTCGTTGCACGATGGCGGATTTCTGCTTCTCGCAAAGGCCGACGACAACGGCGCGGTTGTGCTGCATCCACACTCGTCGGGGCCGAAGCGGATTACGCGCGCGGAATTGGAAGCAATCTGGGATGGCCGTTTGATCCTGGCCGGATCACAGAACGTCGCGCAGCGGGCGCTTCATACCCTTGCTGGCATGGGTATGCGCGGTCGTGATCTGCTGCGGCGCGCCCGCGATACCGTGATGCGCCCGCGTTTCGCCGATCGACGCGATACGGCCGCCGAGGCGACGAGCACCGCATCTGAGAGCGACGATGACTCAGGGCTCATTGCCTTGGCGATATTGCTGCGTTGCCATGGCATCGCGGCCGACCCGGACCAGATCCGGCATCGGATGGGCGCGGCGCGCGTGGGTGTTACCGAAGTCCTGCGCTGTGCAAAGGATTTCGGACTCAAAGCCCAGGCACAGAGGACGAAGTGGAATCGGCTTGCGGTTACTCCGTTGCCGGGAATCGCCGTGCTTCGGGACGGTGGATTCCTGATCCTCGGCAAAGTCGTCGACGACAAGCTCCTCGTTCAGCGCCCGTCGTCGCCGCAACCCATTACAATGACCCAGGCCGACCTTGAGGCCATCTGGGACGGCGACATCATCCTGATGACCCGGCGCGCGCCCCTGACGGATCTCTCTCGACGGTTCGATATCAGCTGGTTTCTCGGCGCGGTCCACAAGTATCGCCATCTTCTCAGCGAAGTGCTGGTCGCGTCATTCTTCCTTCAGGTTTTTGCCCTTCTCTCACCGCTATTCTTCCAGGTGATCATCGACAAGGTGCTCGTGCATCGAAGCATGAGCACGCTTGATGTTCTGGTCACCGGTCTCGTCGCGCTGACGGTTTTCGAAACCGTCCTTGGCACGCTGCGCGTCTATCTGTTCGCGCATACGACGAACCGCATCGACGTCGAGCTCGGCGCCCGGCTGTTTCGTCACCTGCTGGCGTTGCCAATCGCATATTTCCAGACGCGCCGCGTCGGGGATTCGGTCGCACGCGTCCGCGAGCTCGAGAATATCCGCCAGTTCCTGACGAGCTCGGCGCTCACGCTTGTCATCGATCTCGTCTTCACCGTCGTTTTCCTCGCGGTGATGTTCTACTACACGACTTCGTTGACGCTGATCGTTCTGGCGTCGTTCCCATTCTACATCGGTATTTCTGCGGGAGCTGCGCCGCTGTTTCGCCGGCGCCTTGATGAGAAGTTCGATCGCGGCTCGGAGAATCAAGCTTTCCTGGTCGAGACCGTCACGGGCGTCGAAACGCTGAAGGCCATGGCGGTCGAGCCGCAGATGCAGCGACGTTGGGAGGAGCAGCTCGCCGCCTATGTGACCGCAAGCTTCCGCGTGCTCAGCCTGAACAATACGGCGAGCCAGGCGGTGCAGCTGATAAACAAGCTGGTCGTCGCCGCAACCCTGTACTTCGGTGCCAAGCTCGTGATCGGTGGCGACCTGACCGTCGGCGAACTCGTCGCATTCAATATGCTGGCATCCCGCGTAAGCATGCCGGTGCTGCGGCTCGCGCAGATTTGGCAGGATTTCCATCAGGCCCGCCTGTCGATCGATCGTCTCGGCGATATCCTCAACACCATTCCCGAGCCAAGCCTCAATCCTGGCCGCGCCACACTGCCGGCGATCCGCGGACAGGTGACATTCGAGCATGCGACTTTCCGCTACCGAGTCGACGGCCCCGAGGTGCTGCACGACGTGTCGTTCAGCGTCGAGCCCGGTCAGGTCATCGGCATCGTGGGCTCCTCGGGCTCCGGCAAGAGCACCATCGCCAAGCTGATACAGCGGCTCTATGTGCCGGAGAGCGGACGCGTGCTGGTCGATGGCGTCGATCTGGCGATGGTCGACCTGACCTGGCTTCGCCGCCAGATCGGAGTCGTCCTGCAAGAGAACGTACTCTTCAACCGATCCATTCGCGAAAACATCGCGCTCGCCGATCCGGCTATGCCTATGGAGCGCGTCGTTGCAGCGGCGTCGCTCGCTGGCGCTCACGATTTCATCCTGGAACTGCCCGAGGGCTATGACACTATCGTGGGCGAACGCGGCAGCAGTCTTTCTGGCGGACAGCGCCAGCGCGTCGCAATCGCGCGGGCACTCATCACCGATCCGCGCATCCTCATCCTCGACGAGGCGACCAGCGCGCTGGACTACGAAAGCGAACGCGCCATTCAGCAGAACATGACACGAATCTCTGCCGGCCGGACCGTCTTCGTCATCGCGCATCGGCTCTCGACTGTGCGTCACGCGAACCGGATCATCACGATCGAGCATGGCCGCATCGTCGAGGACGGTACCCATGATGACCTGATCCGCTCGAACGGGCGTTACGCTAACCTCCACTATCTGCAGGCCGGCATTCATGAAGTCCGCTAGCCAAAACATCGTCGAGTTTCCGAGAGTCAATCCTCGTCGCCACGAGCACGAAGTTGCGTTCCTGCCGGCGGCGCTCGAAATCACCGAATCGCCGCCGTCGCCGATCGGGCGCGCAATCGGGGCGAGTATCATCGCGGTCTTCTGCTTCGCGCTGGTGTGGGCGTCGCTGGGCAGCGTCGATATCGTCGCAACGGCGACGGGCAAGATCGTGCCAGACGGGCGCACCAAGCTGATCCAGCCATTCGACACCGGCGTCGTGCGCGCCATCAACGTGCGCGATGGTCAGAGCGTGAAGGCTGGCGACGTCCTGATCGAGCTCGACCCGACCATGACGGACGCCGACCAGGAGCGCCAGAAAAGCGATCTCCTTTCGGCCGAACTCGACGTCGCACGGCTGCGCGCGGCGCTCGCGGAGGATCCGCTTGCGGCCTTCCGACCGCCGCAGGGGGCAAGCGCGGCGGAGATCGAGATGCACCGTCAGTTTCTTGTCAGTCAGCTCGCCGAACAGAACACCAAGCTCGCCGAGATCGATCGCGAGCAAACCCAGAAAGAGGCGGAACGATCGACCACTTTGGCGAGCGGCGCGAAGCTCGAGGCGACGATACCGCTGCTGCAGGAGCGGGTCGACATTCAAAAGAACCTCGTCGACAAGGCACTTGCTTCGAAGGTCGTCTATCTCTCCGAGTATCAGGAACTGGTAGGCCTTCAGCAGGATCTCAACCTGCAGCAGAGCCGGCTGCGCGAAGCCGACGCAGCCATCGCGTTGCTGAAGGAAACGAGGGAAAAGACCGCCGCGGAGTACCGGCGCGCGACCTATGAGGCACTCGCAAAAGCCGAGCAGAGAGCTGCGAGCACCGGGCAGGAAGTGATCAAGGCAGAGCGGCGCACGAAGCTCCAACAATTGACCGCGCCGGTCGATGGCGTTGTGCAGCAACTCGCCGTTCATACGGTGGGAGGTGTGGTGACGCCTGCTCAGCCACTCGCCGTGGTGGTTCCGAGTGAGAGCCATCTCGAGATCGAGGCCATGCTCTCCAACCGAGACATCGGTTTCGTCCATCCGGGACAGAAGGCGGAAATCAAAGTCGACACATTCAACTTCACCCGCTACGGGCTTCTTCATGGTGAAGTGCTCAGCGTGTCATCCGACGCCATAGTTCGCGACAGGCAGCAGAGCGCGTCGAACGACCGCGCGTTGGGCGCAGCGCAGAGCGACAGTGAGCCGAGAGATCAGGAACTGCAGTATGCCACGCGCGTTTCACTTGACCGTACGGACATGCAGGTGGATGACAAGCTCGTCAAGCTCGGTCCGGGTATGGCGGTGACGGTCGAGATCAAGACTGGCACGCGCAGTATCATTGGCTATTTCCTCTCGCCGCTGGCGAAAACCAAGCAGGAATCATTGCACGAGCGGTAAAAGGGCAGGCTTCCAGCCGACGAACCTTTGTCCCTGCCATTGTCAACTCGAGCCACGTGGCGTCGGGTAACAATGAAGAAACAGCAGTCGCCAGGAAGAGCGCGCCAAGGCGATCCGAGCCGGAATTGACGCTTGTTTGCCGGAGCTAGCCAGGCGCCCGAAACGCCCTTCGTCCGGCAGGAACGCACGAGACACCCCTCTGCGCTGGCGGCGGACATGCTCCTGTTGGATAGGTGGGTGAGAAATCAGGGCTTTAGGGCTACCCCCAATTCATCAAGGGCTCTTGGGCACGGCTGCGTGCTAGGATCAGCCCCCGCATGTGCGGAGGGGAAACCGTGGCCCTGAACGTAGTCGGCCAAGCCAGACCGAACACATTCGCCTTCGAGACCAGTGCTGTCGCCGGAGCGACGTCGCGAGATGTTCGAGGCTCTCGATCCCGTGCTGCGCCGCAATCCAGAAGTCGGAGCCTACAACCAGACTTTCTGAGAGGAACTGGAGCATGCCGGACCGGATCGTAAGTTTTGTCATGAGCGGGGGCGTCGGATCACGGCTGTGGCCGCTCTCGCGCGAAGACAATCCCAAGCAATTCCATGACTTTTCGGGCGACGGCTCGATGCTTGCAAAAACTGTTCGACGCCTCAAGATGCGGCCGGACGGTGAGGCGCCGATCTACCTGATAGCTTCGGAACGGCATGCCGACCGCGTCATTTCGGATATCGGTGCGCTCGGCCTGAACGGCGGCAGACCGATTTTCGAGCCCATCGGACGCAATACGGCCGCGGCGGTCGCAATAGCCACCCTGCAGACAATCTCCGAACATGGCGTCGACGCGCTTGTACTGGTGGTGCCCTCCGACCACGAGATATCGACCGAAAAGCAATTCTGGGAAACCGTCGAAGCGGGCATGCCTGCCGCGGATTCAGGAAGCATTGTGGTATTCGGCATCAAACCGACGCATCCCGAAACAGGGTACGGCTACATAAAGGTTAAGGTTGCGGCAAATGGTGACGGAGTGGCCGCCGTTTCGCACTTTGTCGAAAAGCCCAATATCGAGACGGCCCGCAAATATGTGTCTTCGGGAAGGTTCTACTGGAACGCCGGCATCTTTCTGTTTCGTGCCGACACGATGCGGAAGGCATTTCTCGACCTCCGGCCGGACATCTGGGACACTGCGGAACGGGCCCATAAGACCGCACGGGCCGACCTCTCAGGCATTTATTTGCCTCAGGGCTTCTACTCGACCGTCCCGTCGACATCGATCGACTACGCGGTCATGGAGCATGCACGCGGTATCGCGATGGTTACGGCTTCCTTCCGCTGGAACGACCTTGGTTCGTGGCAATCGCTGCTCGAAGCCAGCCCGACGGACCGCGACGGAAATGTCGTAGCGGGCGACGTCGTCGCCATGGATTGCGGCAGCTCCTACCTCAGAAGCCAGGGCAGGCTGCTGACCGTCATCGGAATGAAGGATGTGGCGGTGGTGGCGACCCCGGACGCAGTGTTCGTCGCTCCGGTCACCCACAGCCAGAACGTGAAGAAGGTTGTCGAACAGTTAGAGAAGAGCGGACGCCTCGAGACGAAGTTCACGGCGTCGGAAGACCGCGTCATAATCAGCGGATCATGGCGAAAGCGCGTCGAGCACTGGCTCTTCAACGAGACGCTGCCGCTGTGGTCCACTGCAGGTGTCGACGATGTGCATGGCGGCTTCCACGAGGCTCTCGGTTTCGATGCAAGGCCGTTAGGCAAGCCCAAGCGCATGCGGACGATGGCTCGCCAGATCTACGCTTTCGCGGTCGCCAAGGAACGCGGCTGGGCCGGACCGGCCGACAGGCTCATCAGCCACGGCATCGACTTCATCGCGAAATACGGTCGCACCGACCGCGGCGGCTGGGTTCGCAGCCTCAATTCCAACGGCAGCGTGGTCGACCCGGTGGAGGACGCCTACGACCATTCCTGTGTGCTCCTGGCGCTTGCCCATGCTCATCGATGCGGCGATCGGGATGCCTTGCGGCTTGCTCAAGAGACATTTCATTTCATCGACACCCATCTCGAGGACGGCTGCTTGAACGGCTTCCTGGAGAGCCCTGGCTGGAGTGGGGTGCGGTTCTCGAACCCGCATATGCACATGCTGGAATCCTTCCTTGCCTGGTATGGCGTCACCGGCGACCGCAGCTACCTGCGTCGGGCGGCACGCATCATCGATCTTTTCCGGAGTCACTTCTTCGACCAGGAGAGCTGGACGCTTGGCGAACGCTTCGATGTCGACTGGCTGCCGCTGCCTGGAGACGACGGTCAGTGGACCGAACCGGGGCACCATTTCGAATGGGCCTCGCTCCTTGTCGATTTCACGCGGGCAAGTGGGCAGAAAGACTTGGCAGTCTACGCAAGGAAGCTCTATTCGTCGGCGATCGCCAGCGGATTGAACCGGGCCACCGGTCTGGCTTATGCGGCCGTGTCGCGGCAGGGAATGCCCTTCGACCGGCTCTCTCGCAGTTGGCCGCAATGCGAGGCCGTCAAGGCGGCCATCGCCCTGGACGGCATTGGCGGGCCTGATCTGAAACCCGAGATCGAAGCTCGTGTCGCCCGCCTCTTCCGATGGCATATCGATCCAGCACCGCTTGGCTTGTGGGTTGACAGGATTGACGAGCGCGGAAGGTCAGTGGCGACGGAGGTCCCCGCGAGCATCTTCTACCATCTGGTAACGGCGTTGATGCAGTACCTGGACAAGACCGAAGGGCAGGTAGAGCCCTTCCCGCTCCCGGGGTCCGATGCCGGCGGCCCCACTCGGACGCAGGTCTACGGTTGATCAAGGATCGGCCGTTCGTCGGATGCGGAGGAGACGTCCAAATCCGACGAACTTTCCCTACTCGCGCGCAAGGGTGAGACGATGACACGCGTGCAACGCGCTGCCGATGGAATGGCGGGTCCGTCGCACGGCGCGGCGTTGAACACCTGCAGGGCCGGCGATGCGGGGCGAGTCGCCGATTGTCGAAATGGCAGCCAGCTGAAACCAAAGTCTTCCAAGGAGCCTGGAAGCGCGGCAGCCAAGAGATGCCGGCGCCGAATGGCGAGGCAGAGGTCAAATGCGCGGTATGCAATCCCACCCATCGCTACGATCCGGACTTCGCTTTCAAGCGGGTCAAGGCCGAGGCCCACATCAGGGATGATCCGGTTGCTACCCCTGCTTCGTCCATATGGATGTGTTTCGCCTGTTTCAGCCGAAGTTTATATTTCTTTGCCAGCCGGTTGCCGTTTCCTCAGGCAACGCCGGTAAGGCTCGGCTCTCTGTCATGTGAACGACAAGAGCGCGCCGGGCCGCAAAACGTCCGCGATCACGCCACAGGCACCGACGGATTGGCTGGTAGCTTGTTAGGGCGGTGGATTTTTTGTTCGCCTGGCCGGCGCCATATACCCCACCCAAACACGCCCAATGTGGCGCCGGCCACCTTCCACTGTGTCAGAAGTCCCGGACGGCGGCACCAATTTGACTCGCCAACGCCTGACTAAAGCCCAGGGTGCATCGTCACTGGCCATTGAACGGGCGCTGAGAATGAGCGCTCGCTTATGACGGGTAAGCTGACCGGTTTTTCAGCCCTGCGGCCGAACCTGCGGCAGGGCGGCGTCGAGCGACCGCTCGAACGCATCGACCAGCGTATCCACCTGGGGCTCGGTGATGATCAGGGGCGGGCAGAAGGCGATGGCGTCGCCCATGTTGCGCGAAATGACGCCATTCTGCTGCAGGAACCCGTTGACCAGCGCACCGAGGGCGGCAGGCTTGCCCCATGGCGCCTTGCTCGCCTTGTCGGTGACCAGCTCGACGGCGGCGATCAGGCCAACGCCGCGCACCTCGCCGACCAGCGGATGCGAGGCCAGCCTGCGCAGCCTTGCCTGCAGATGCGCGCCGATGGTGCGCGCGTTGCCGACGAGGTCGCGTTCCTCGATCAGCTTGATATTCTCCAGCGCGACGGCCGCGGCGACGGGATGGCCGCCGCCGGTGAAGCCGTGGCCGAAGGTGCCGATGCGATCGCTTTCATCGGCGATCGGCTCGAACACCTTGTCGTTGATGAGCAATGCCGAGATCGGCAGATAGGAGGAAGAAATCTGCTTCGACAGAACCATGATGTCAGGCTTGATGCCGAAGGTCTGCGAGCCGAACATCTCGCCGGTCCGGCCAAAGCCGCAGATGACCTCGTCGGCAACGAGCAGGATGTCGTATCTCGACAGCACGGACTGGATCTTCTCCCAATAGCCGGCGGGCGGAACGACGACGCCGCCGGCGCCCATGATCGGCTCGCCGAAGAAGGCGGCGATGGTCTCCGGTCCCTCGGCAAGGATCAGCGTCTCCAACTCGTCGGCGAGACGGCTGGAGAACTGCTCTTCGCTCTCGCCCGGCCTGGCATCGCGCCAATGGTGCGGCGTCGACGTGTGCAGCACATTGGCGATCGGCAGGTCGAAAGAGAGATGGTTGTTCGGCAGCCCGGTCAGGCTTGCCGCGGCAACGGTCACGCCGTGGTAGCCGCGCTTGCGGCTGATGATCTTCTTGCGCGCCGGCTGGCCGAGCGCGTTTGACCGGTACCAGATCATCTTGATGGCCGTATCGTTGGCCTCGGAGCCGGAATTGGTGAAGTAGGCCTTGCTCATGGGCACTGGCGCCATCTGCACCAGTTTCTCGGCCAGGTCGATCAGCGGCGAATGCGCCTTCGATCCGAAGTCGTGATAATAGGGCAGCTTCGACATCTGCCGCGTGGCCGCCTCGACCAGGCGCTTTTCCGAGAAGCCGACGGCGACGCTCCACAGCCCTGCCATCGCCTCGATATAGCGGTTGCCGGCAATGTCCTCGACATAGATGCCGTCGCCCTTTTCGATGACGAGCGGGCCCGTTTCCTGATGCTTGCGGGCATTGGTGTAGGCATGCAGGTGGAAGCGGATATCGCGGGCTTCAGGGGAATTGGGTCGGGCGTCCATGATGGCTCCTGTCTGCAGGCGTGCAGCCGAAACAGAACCGTCTCGTCTGATGAGCGGTCCAGGGATTACTCGCGTTTGGGATGCTTGATGCATCATGGCGGCAGGTGGCCGCAAGAGCCGCTGTGTCATGATCGATAGCGCCATGTGGTTCCCCAACTCAGTTCCAAATGATCCCGATGCCGCGGCCACGCACCTGATCGCCGGCACTGGACAACAAGGCTATGATCCTTGAAGGCTGCGACGCGCCGCTTGCGCAACCAGATGGACGGGGGCATGGAACAGGTCGATTGCATCGTCGCCGGCGCCGGCGTCATCGGTCTGGCGGCTGCGCGCGCCATGGCCGCACAAGGCCTGGACACGCTGATACTCGAAGCCGCCGACGCCATCGGCACCGAGACGAGTTCACGAAATTCGGAGGTCGTCCACGCCGGCATCTATTACCAAAAGGGGTCGCTGAAGGCGCGGTACTGCGTTGATGGGCGCGAGCTTCTGTACCGCTACTGCGCCGAGCGGTCGATCCCGCACCGGCGTTGTGGCAAGCTCATCGTCGCAACAGACGGGGCGCAGGAACCGGTGCTTTCCTCCATTCGCGGCAATGCCGCCGCTTGCGGAGTTGACGACCTGCGTTTTCTGTCCGCAGCCGAGGCGCAGGCGCTGGAGCCGGCGCTGCACTGCACCAAGGCATTGCTGTCGCCCTCCACCGGCATCGTCGACAGCCACGCGCTGATGCTCACCTTGCTCGGCGAGGCCGAAGCGGACGGCGCCATGCTGTCGCTCAACACGCGTGTGGTTTCCGGTCGTATCGGAACCGGCGGCATCGTCCTCGAGACGATGGACACCGCAAGCGGCGAGCGTTTCGAGATCGCCACCTCACACCTCGTCAACGCGGCAGGTCTCGGCGCAGTGGCGCTTGCCGCTTCGCTCGAAGGATTCGATCGGCAGTTCCTGCCGACGCTTCGCTACGCCAAGGGCAGTTATTTTTCGGTGGCCGGGCGCGTACCCTTCTCGCGGCTTGTCTATCCGGTGCCCGAACCCGGCGGGCTCGGCGTTCACCTGACGCTCGACCTCGCCGGCACGGCGCGCTTCGGGCCGGATGTCGAATGGACGGACGGGCTGGACTACCGCGTCGACCCCACGCGCGGCGAGCGCTTCTACGATGCGATCCGCAAATACTGGCCGGAGCTCGCGGACGGCAGCCTGCAGCCGGCCTATAGCGGCATCCGCCCAAAGCTTTCCGGACCCGGCGAGGCCAACAGCGACTTCATCATCCAGGATGCGGCAACCCACGGCATCGAGGGCGTGGTCAATCTGTTCGGCATCGAAAGCCCCGGGCTGACGTCCAGCCTGGCGATCGCCGCGCATGTCGCGCGCATTCTGATGCTCGCCTAGCTGAGCACGAGAAGGTCATCGAAGGCTGCGCGAGAAAGACCGCGATCGCTGCGAGGCAGACCGAGGGTCTAAACCTTTTCCGCCGACAAGCGTTGATGTTTGCCAGCCCGGTTCTTCCGGCAGATCAGACATCGCCCAGCGGAGAGGTCGAACCCGATGTATTTCATGGCATTGGCCACTGACTATGATGGCACGGTCGCGCATGACGGCCTGGTCTCGAAAAGCACGTTCGCGGCGCTGGAGAAGCTGAAGAAATCCGGCCGCAAGCTCATCCTGGTCACCGGGCGCGAATTGCCGGACCTCAAGCAGGTCTTTCCGGAGGTTGGCATTTTCGACAAGGTCGTCGCGGAAAACGGTGCGCTGATCTACACGCCGGCAAGCGAGGAAGAGCGCACGATTTCGCCAGCGCCCTCGCCCGACCTCGTCGCCCGGCTGAAGAAGCGCGGCGTCAAGCCGCTCTCGGTCGGGCGCTCGATCGTCGCCACCTGGGAGCCGCATCAGGCAACGGTGCTCGACAGTCATCAAGAAGCTAGGGCTGGAGCTGGAGATCATCTTCAACAAGGGCGCGGTGATGATCCTGCCCAGCGGCATCAACAAGGCGACCGGCCTTGCAGCCGCGCTCGAAGATCTCAAGTTGTCACCGCACAATGTGGTCGCCGTCGGCGACGCTGAAAACGACCACGCCTTCCTGCGCGCCTCAGGCTGCAGTGTCGCCGTCGACAACGCCTTGCCGGCAGTGAAGGACACGGCCGATCTGGTGACCCGCGGGGAGCGCGGCAAAGGCGTCGAGGAATTGATCGGCAAGATGATCAAGCTCGATCATCTGATTGCGCGCAAACGTGCCAGGGGCGTCCTGCTTGGCAGCGCTAACGGCAAGGAAGTCTATCTCTCGCCGGTGGAGACAGTGTTGATTGCCGGGAGCTCCGGCATCGGCAAATCGACACTGGCC
>NZ_RZOI01001030.1:0-1602 GCF_004022645.1 Mesorhizobium sp. M4A.F.Ca.ET.020.02.1.1
TCGGCAAGGCTGTCGGCGCCGACGCCTACTGCCGCGACGCGGCGGTCGCGGTCGAGACCGCCAAGGACTTCATGAAGCGCAAGCACAATGTGCGGGCTTGACCACGGCAAATGCGATCCAGGCTTGTGACCGGGAGCGCCGTCATGCACCGGGATGGCAAGATGGCCAGAATCGCTTGGCTCGAAGGGGGCTAAGGTCCGCATGCGCATCGAGTCGATCAAAGTCTATCAGGTGCTTCTGCCTGTCAAAGGTGGTGCCTACAGGATGGCCAGCGACACCGTGCAGGATCTGGACAGCACGCTCGTTGAAGTCACCACCGAGGATGGACTGTCAGGCTGGGGTGAGACGTGCCCGGTCGGCCCTGTCTACCAGCCCCAGCATGCTCTGGGTGCGCGAGCGGCAATCGCCGAAATGGCGCATGGGCTCGTCGGCGAGGACACGACGTCCATGCGCCGCCTCGCGAAAAGAATGGAGGAACGGCTGAACGGCCACAACTATGCCAAGGCGGCCTTGGACATAGCTTTCCTGGACCTCGCCGGCCAGCGGCTGGGCGTACCGGTTTCAACGCTTCTGGGCGGCGCGCTGACCGACCGTGTGCCGTCCTACTACTCGACTGTCGTCGGGGCACCGGACGAGACCGCGCGTATCGCCATCGACAAGGTCAAGGCCGGATACAGGCGGCTTCAGGTCAAGATCGGCGGACGGGATCTCGAACAAGACGTCGCCACCGTGCACAAGGTATGGGAAGCCGTTGGCTTCAAGGCCCGGATGGCCGTCGACGCCAATCGTGGCCTCACCACCGCTGCGGCGCTGCACATCGATCGGCTTTGCCAGGCAATACCGTTCGTGTTCGAACAACCCTGCAACACGATGGAGGAAGTCGCGAGCCTCAAGGGACGCGTGACCCATCCGGTCTACCTCGATGAGAATACCGAGGATTTGAATGCCGTCCTGCGGGCAGTCTCTTCAGGCATCGCGGACGGATTCGGATTGAAGGTCACCCGCCTTGGCGGTCTCACCAAGATGGTCACGGTCCGCGACCTGTGCGCGATACGATCGCTTCCGCACAGCTGCGACGATGCCTGGGGTGGTGACATCATCGCCGCGGCATGCGTACACCTCGCCGCGACTGTCGAGCCGAGACGCTTTGAGGGGGCCTGGATCGCGCAGGAATACATCGAAGGGCATACGGATCCCGTAAACCCCGTCGTTATCGAAAACGGGCATATACGCGTCCCCCAGATACCGGGGCTCGGTATCAAGCCTGAGCGATCCCAACTCAAAACGCCTGTCGCGACTTTCGGAGGCTGAGGGGTCGCGCCGCAGCATTGCAGAGAGAACGTTCATGAAGCGCAAGCGGAGCGCGCGCGGATCATAGCCGCTAGGCAATTTTCCGTCCTTCGTGGAACGCATAGGGCGCCTGGCGAGGGGCGACTCCGTCGCCGACTTCCATCACCGGCTGGGACGAACCCTCCAACTCCTTCGCCAGCCAATCCGTCGCCACGTTGGTCGTTGCGAGAACAAGACAAACGCCCTGGACGAAGCTCTCGTCACGGGTGTTGTGGTCGACGATGGTCACGCCGTCCCCATGCCACTCCAGGA
>NZ_RZOI01001031.1:0-1602 GCF_004022645.1 Mesorhizobium sp. M4A.F.Ca.ET.020.02.1.1
GCTTGCTCGTAGTTGACGCGGGGTGGAGCAGCCCGGTAGCTCGTCAGGCTCATAACCTGAAGGTCACAGGTTCAAATCCTGTCCCCGCAACCAAATACAAAACGGCCCGCCTCGCGCGGGCCGTTTTGTATTTGGTCGCAATGGCCGGCGATCTTAACCCGCATCAGCGGCCCGCAACGAGGCAAGGCCGACGCCGCGGCGACAAAAAAGCCAAATCCTGTCCCCGCAACCAAATACCAAAACGGGGGGCCGATTTGCTTTGGCCGCCCGGCCGATTGCTCTCGTCTGGTGCCCGCAAAGGAGGGGAGGCCGACACCGCGGACGAGCTCCGCCTGATCCAGAGCCGAAGCGAACAGCGAAAGCCCGAATCGGAGCGGCGACCGCAACCAGATGTGAAATGAACTTAGCCGGCGGGCCTCCTTCTCAACCGGCTTCAGTGCCCGTCGTCCCGCCTGTATGGCGAGAGTAGATCGTCGGAGCTGTCGATTGCACCAGATTGCTCGATCGCGCCGGCGTCATCGGGGCCGAGGCGATATCTCGGTTCTGCCGAATCGGCGAATCAAGCCTGCGGGATAATCCCCGAATCAGAGGCAGAGATCGGCCGAATCGGCCAATGCTGGCAATAGCTGACATCTATTGCTATGGTTCCTATGGCCGGACATCTTTTTCCAGAGGTTGCCATGCCCAATTATGCTCTGAACGACCACTACGAGAGCTTCATCAGGAAGCAGCTCGAATCAGGCCGCTACAACAATGCCAGCGAGGTCGTCCGCGCCGGTCTGCGCATGCTCGAGGACTTCGAGGCGGAGCGGGAGAAATGGCTGCGCGAGGAGGTCCCGGGGCGCCTGGCCGAGCTTCAGCAAGATCCGGCGAAGAGAGTTCCCGCCGAAACGGTTTTTTCCCAGCTTGAAGCGCGTCATCGCGCGAAGCAGGCGAAAGCCAAGTAGGGAATGGAGTAATCGGGTTGTCTTTCATCCCATGGCGGAAGCCGAACTCGGACAGCTCTATGACGACATAGCCGAGCGCGCGTCGCCGGCGATTGCGTGGAATTTCGTTGTCACGGATCCGCGACCATTGGGCCTGGGTCTATCGACTTTTCCACAGCGCGGCACCGAGCGGATCGAGATCATGCCCGGGCTGCGGATTGTCGGTTATCGGCGCGCCGTCAGCATTGCTTTTGCCGTCGAGGGCGAGCGGGTGCTGATTTTGGGCATCTTCTACGGTGGCCGGAATATCACGACGGAATTGCTGGAAGAGCGGCTCTGAAGGCATGCTCAGGCCGGCGTGGCGATTAACATCCACCATGGCAGGACAGGCGATTTTTGGGCCGATGTCGGGATATCCGGTGCCGAGCTGGTAGTGAGCCCAGGCAGGAACGGATTGGCAGCCGATCGCCGGTCGAGATTCAACCAAGCCAACTCACGAATATCGACCTTGTGGACATGGCCACGAGAAATCGAAAAAACATCTGAGATGGCTGTTGACAGTATGAAGAGGTGGCGACTATATACGCGTCACCAACGAGGGCGGCTCGCCGCTGGCGACGAAGAAGTTCGCTTCTAAATCTGCCCTTGTTAGAAATTCAAGAGAGCCGCGTGAGCG
>NZ_RZOI01001032.1:0-1599 GCF_004022645.1 Mesorhizobium sp. M4A.F.Ca.ET.020.02.1.1
GGATATAGCGGCCGTTGATGAACAGGTTCGAGGGCGCGGTGCCCGCCTTCGGCTTCTCGACCATGCCGGTGATGCGGAAGCCGTGATGCGTGTCCTCGCCGCGGCCGACGATGCCGTATTTATGCGCTTCGGCCGGATCGCACTCCTGCACCGCGATGATGTTGTTGCCGGTCTCGGCATAGAGCTCGACCATGTCCTTCATGCAGCTCTTTTCCGACTGCATGATCATGTCGGGCAAGAGGAGTGCAAACGGTTCGTCGCCGACCAGTTCGCGCGCGCACCAGACGGCATGGCCAAGCCCCATCGGCACCTGCTGGCGAGTGAAGCTGGTCTGGCCCGGCGCCGGCTGCAGCCGCTGCAGTCGGGCAAGCTGGTCGTCCTTGCCGCGTTGGGCAAGCGTGTTGTAGAGCTCGAACTGGACGTCGAAATGGTCTTCGATGACCGCCTTGTTGCGGCCGGTGACGAAAATGAAATGCTCAATGCCGGCATCCCGCGCTTCATCGACCACATACTGGATGACCGGCCGGTCGACGACCGTCAGCATTTCCTTGGGAATTGCCTTGGTGGCGGGAAGGAACCGCGTGCCGAGACCAGCGACCGGGAAGACTGCCTTGCGAACTCTCTTCATGCTGCCAATTATCCGTTTGATTGCCTGCTCCGCAATCCCGTTCTGAGACATTTTCGCGCCGGAATCGAGACGTAAAGAACACCGGGTTACAAAACTTGCAGTGCGTAAAGCATCGTCGCGTCTTTTCGTTCCCGACCCCACCTATGGTAAACTAAATACTAACCGGGTTCGGCGATGAATGATCTTCCTGACATGAAGAAGGAGGAACAGATGTCCGTTCGCAGCACCGCAAAGCGCCTCGCAAGCGTCGTGACGGCGGCCAGCCTGTCGCTTGCCCTGCTGATGCCCGCGGGACCTGCTTTCGCCGATGCCGGATTCCGGCAATGGGTTGCCAGCTTCCGCGCCACGGCGGTGCAGAGCGGCGTCTCCGGTGCGATCTACGACCAGGCCTTCAGGAACATCACCGATGTCGATCCGGTGGTGCTGGAAAAGGCCCGCACCCAGCCCGAGTTCACGGCACCCGCCTGGGACTATTTCGACAACCGCGTGCACGACCAGTCGGTCGCCGTCGGCCAGCAGATGGCCAGGAAATGGAAGCCGTGGCTGGACAGGATCGAGGCGCGGTTCGGCGTCGACCGCAACATCCTGCTCGCCATCTGGTCGATGGAATCGAACTATGGCGAGATCCTCAAGCGCAACGACATCATGCGCAATGTCATCCGCTCGCTGGCGACACTTGGCTATGCCGACCCGCGGCGTTCGAAATTCGCCCGCACCCAGCTGATCGCGGCGTTGAAGATCCTGCAGAGCGGCGACATCGACGAAAGCCATCTCAGCGGCTCGTGGGCCGGCGCCATGGGCCACACCCAGTTCATCCCGACCAGCTACCAGCATTATGCCGTCGACATGGACGGCAACGGCAAGCGCGACATCTGGAACTCGATCCCCGATGCGCTGGCGACGGCCGCCAATCTGCTGAGGAAGAACGGCTGGCAGGCCGGCAAGACCTGGGGCTACGAGGTCGTCCTGCC
>NZ_RZOI01001033.1:0-1597 GCF_004022645.1 Mesorhizobium sp. M4A.F.Ca.ET.020.02.1.1
GAGGTAGAGGCTGCCGGTTCGAACGGGAAGTGGTAGATTGACGCGACTTGCGAGGAACCAAATGGCTGACTTTCAAAGAATCCGCGCCCGTGCGGCAAAGCGCAAGGGCGGCGAAGCGGCGCTGGCGTCGCTGCTCGGGCCGCTGCCGGACAATAAGGCCGTGGCTAAGGTCACGGATGACCGCATCCTGTCGACGATGGCCGAGCGGATTTTCGCCGCCGGTTTCGTCTGGCGCGTCATCGAACAGAAGTGGCCGGGTTTCGAGGAGGCGTTCCTCGGTTTCGAGCCGAAGCGCTTGCTGTTCCAGCCCGACGATTTCTGGCATGAACTCGCCTCCGACAAGCGCATCGTGCGCAATCCGCAGAAGATCAAGGCCGTCCGCGACAACGCCGCCTTCGTCGAGCGCGTGTCGAAGGAGCATGGCGGCTTCGGCAAATTCCTCGCCGCCTGGCCGGCCGACGACCAGGTCGGGCTGACGGCCTATCTCGGCAAGCACGGCAGCCGGCTGGGCGGCAACACCGGCCAGTACTTCCTGCGCTGGCTGGAGTGGGACACCTTCGTCGTCTCGGCCGACATGGCGGCGGCACTTCGCGATGCCGGCATCGACATCGCCGAGAACCCGACCTCGAAGCGGGACCTCGACAAGATCCAGGCGCAGATCAATCAATGGTCGGCTGAAACCGGCCTGCCGCGCCGGCACATCTCGCGCATCCTGGCGCTGTCGATCGGCGAGAACCGCTCCGTGGAAGCGCTGAGCGAGTATATGAACGACTAGGCTTGGGTCGGCGAAATCTCGCGGTCGAAATCGATCGATCGGGATACGATCAACATCCGTCGATCGATCCTATTTGGTACAAGCAATCGCCATTGCCCGGCGATTTCGGCCACGCTAAACCCACTGCATGACCAAGAAGCCCGACATCCTGCGCATCGCCATCGCCCAGCTCAACCCGACCGTCGGTGACGTCGCCGGCAATCTTGCCAAGGCGCGCGAGGCGAGGGCGGATGCGGCCCGGCAGGGCGCCGATCTCGTGCTCTACACCGAGCTCTTCCTCGCCGGCTATCCGCCGGAAGACCTGGTGCTGAAGCCCGCTTTTCTGAAGGCTTGTGAAAAGGCCGCGGAAGATTTCGCCAAGGACACTGCGGATGGCGGTCCCGGCGTCATCATCGGCACGCCCTTGAAGCGCAAGAGCGGCACGCACAATTCGATCATCGTCGCCGATGGCGGCAAGATCCTGGCCGAACGCTACAAGCTCGACCTGCCGAACTATGGGGAGTTCGACGAAAAGCGCGTCTTCCAGGCCGGGCCGGAACTGCAGGGGCCGGTCAACTTCCGCGGCGTGCGCATCGGCATTCCGATCTGCGAGGACATCTGGGGCGAGGTCGCCGTCTGCGAGACGCTGGCCGAAAGCGGCGCCGAGATCCTGCTGGTGCCGAACGGCTCACCCTACTATCGCGCCAAGATCGACGTCCGCCATCAGGTCGTCATCCGCCAGGTCATCGAAACCGGCCTGCCGATGATCTACGCCAACCAACTGGGCGGCCAGGACGAGCTGATCTTCGACGGCGCTTCTTTCGCAATCGGCGCGGACAAGAC
>NZ_RZOI01001034.1:0-1592 GCF_004022645.1 Mesorhizobium sp. M4A.F.Ca.ET.020.02.1.1
GACGGAACGCTGCGCTGGATCGGCGCGCCGATCGGCACGCTGGTTGCCGGCGATGAGCCGCTGAAGCCGCGCCTCGTGCTGCTGGTCGACGAGCAGCTCACCGGCCCGGCCCGCGACAAGGTGGCGGCGCGCGCCGAGCGCTTTGTCAATTTCCAGATCGAGTCGCTGCTGAAGCCGTTGGTCGACCTGAAGAATGCCGAGCAGCTCACCGGCATCGGTCGCGGCATCGCCTTCCAGCTCGTCGAGCATTTCGGCCTCATAAACCGCCGCGACATCACCGAGGAGATGAAGTCGCTCGACCAGGAGGGCCGCGCGGCGCTGCGCCGGCTGGGCGTGCGCTTCGGCGCCTACCACGTCTTCGTGCCGGCGCTGGTCAAGCCGGCGCCGGCCGGGCTGGTGACGCTTCTCTGGGCGCTGAAGAATGACGGCAAGGACAAGCCCGGCTTTGGCGACGTGGTGCATGCGCTGGCGTCGGGCCGCACCTCGGTGGTCATCGATCCCGCCTTCGACAAGAGCTTCTACAAGCTCGCCGGCTACCGCAATCTCGGTCGCCGCGCGGTGCGCGTCGATATCCTCGAGCGGCTGGCCGACCTGATCCGCCCCGCGACCAACTGGAAGCCGGAGCTGGGCCAGCGTCCCGACGGCGCCTATGACGGCCACGCCTTCATGGTGACGCCGCCGATGATGTCGATCCTCGGCGCTACCGCCGACGACATGGAAGAGATCCTCAAAGGTCTCGGCTATCGCGCCGAGCCGAAGCCGGCAGCCGAGGTCAAGGCGCGGCTCGAGGCGCAAGACAGTGCCGCGCGCGAGGCGGCCGCCGCCAAGCTTGCGGCGGAAGAGGCGGCAAAGGCCGAGATGGGTGCAGCGGCCGCAGCCACGGCTGCGGAAGCCGGTGCCGAAACACCGGCCGAGGGTTCTGGACCTGGGCCGGACGCCGCTGTCGCGCCGGAAGCCACGGTCGACGTTTCGGCCGAACCCGTCACCGGACTGGTCGCTGAAGAGCCGCTTGAGGCTCCAGCCCAAGCCACGCACGAGGCCCCGGTGGTGGTGGAAGCCGTCGCCGAAGAACCAGCTGACGCTGCTCCGGCAGCCGAGGCGGAGGCAGAAGCCCAGACTGCGGAAGTCGACGTCGTAGCGGGAGAGCCGGTGGCCGAGGACTCGCCGGCGGCGGCCGACGGGTCCACCCAGCCTGCCGCGACTGCGGAAGCCGGCGAGACGGCATCCGAGGCCGAGGAGCCGAAGCCTATCCTGTTGTGGCGTCAGGGTCGTTTCGAGCAGCGCCCACGCCACCGGCACGACAACCGCCGCGACAATCGCCCGCGCAACGGACCGGCCGCGCAGGGCGGCCGGTCCGACGCAACTGGCGAAGCGGCCGGCCAGCCGGGCGGACGCCCGAATGACGGGCGCCGCGACCAGCGCGACGGTGCCGGCAAGCCGCGCTTCGACCGCTCCAAGTTCAAGCCGAGGCCGCCAGGCGAGGCTGGCGAGCGGCGCGAAGGCAGGCCGCAAGGCGAGCGTCCCGACCGCCGCGACGGCAGGCCCGACTGGAAAGGCGGCCGGCAGGATGGCAAGGGCGGCGCGCAAGCCGG
>NZ_RZOI01001035.1:0-1585 GCF_004022645.1 Mesorhizobium sp. M4A.F.Ca.ET.020.02.1.1
TTCCAGGAAGGCGCCACCAGCGGTCGAGACATAGGTGAAGTCGTCGGCGACGCCGGCATGGTTGAGCGCGGCCACCGTATCGCCGCCGCCGGCCACCGAGACCAGCTTGCCGGCCTTGGTGCGCTGGGCGGCGTGCTTTGCCGCCGCCACCGTGGCGCGATCGAAAGGCTCGATCTCAAAGGCGCCGAGCGGGCCGTTCCAGACCAGCGTGGCGGCGCGGTCGATCCAGTCGGCGACGGCCTTCACGGTCTTTTCGCCGACGTCGAGGATCATGCCGTCGGCCGGCACCTCCGATATGGCGACGGTCTCGCTGGCGGCGCCAGCCTTGAACTCTTTCGCCACCACGCCATCGGCCGGCAGGATGATGGCGCAGCCGGCCTCGGCCGCCTCGATCATGATCTGCTTGGCGGTGGCGGCAAGGTCATGCTCGCAGAGCGACTTGCCGACCGCGGTGCCGCGCGCGGCAAGGAAGGTGTTGGCCATGCCGCCGCCGATGACCAGCGCGTCGACCTTCTTCACCAGGTTCATCAGGAGGTCGATCTTGGTCGAGACCTTGGCGCCGCCGACGATGGCGACGACCGGACGGACAGGATTGCCAAGGCCCTTTTCCAGCGCGTCGAGCTCGGCCTGCATGGTGCGGCCGGCGAAGGCCGGCAACAGATGCGCCAGGCCCTCGGTCGAGGAGTGGGCGCGGTGCGCGGCGGAAAAGGCATCATTGACGAAGATATCGCCATTGGCGGCGAGCTTCTCGGTGAAGGCCGGATCGTTCTTCTCCTCAGCCTTGTAGAAGCGGGTGTTTTCCAAAAGCAGCACATCGCCCTTGTCCATGGCGGCGACGGCGCTGCCTGCTGTGTCGCCGATGCAGTCGGCGGCGAAGCCGACGGGCCGGCCGAGCACGTCCGCCGTGGCATTTGCGATCGGCTCGAGCGAGAATTCGGGCGTGGGGCCGTCCTTGGGCCGGCCGAAATGGGCGAGCAGGATGACCTTGGCGCCCTTGCTGGACAATTCGGAGATGGTCGGCGCGATGCGCTCGATGCGGGTGACGTCTGTGACCTTGCCGTCAGCGACGGGAACGTTGAGGTCGACGCGCACCAGCACGCGCTTACCGGAGATGTTGCCGATGTCGTCCAGTGTCTTGAAGCCGGCCATGCTGGGTCCCTTTCTGCGAAAATCGCCGGGACCTTACCCACCACCGGCGACTATGCAAGGCCCGCGTTAAAGCGCGCGCGCAAAAATGATGTAGGCGCGTAAGATCAGCTTTCGCTCGCTGCCTTTTGCCCGACCGGTTCGGGTGTCGGGGGCTGTTCCGCCGGCGTCTCGGCGCCAGGCGCCCGCGCCGGCCTGCGCCGGCCGCGGATGAAGGCGGCGATGCGGTCGACGATCTCGCCGGCGCTGAGGAACACCGGCACGCGCGCCACCGGCGCGGTCGGCTCGAACGACAGGCCGATGCCGGTGATCCGGCCCTTGTCGTCAACGTCGCGCACGATGAGCTCGATCGGCCCGATCAGCACCCGGTCGGCATATTCGGGATCACGGAGCGGCTCGGCGGCCATCCCGAATAGGCCGACCGGGTGCTGATCGGGCC
>NZ_RZOI01001036.1:0-1578 GCF_004022645.1 Mesorhizobium sp. M4A.F.Ca.ET.020.02.1.1
CGCTGCAACAGGCCATCGACGCCTACCGGATAATCCTGAACTTCATTCCCAACGGCGAACAGAACCGCGACTGGGCGATCACCCGCAACAACATGGCGGTGGTGCTGCAGACGATCGGCGAACGCGAGACCGACACGACCAGGCTTGAAGCGGCAGCCCAGATCTTCCGTGACTCGCTTGCCGTCTTCGAGCGCGAGAAGGACGATCTCAATTGGGCCGCGGCCCAGAACAATCTCGCCAATGTGCTGTTGAAGATCGGCGAGCGCGAGAGCGACCCCAAGCACTTGAACGAGGCGGTTGCCGCCATGCGCGCGACGCTGGTGAAGCGCCCGCGCGAGAAAGTGCCGCTCGACTGGGCGGCCTCGCAGAACAATCTCGGCCTGGCGCTCTATGCGCTCTCGGAGCGGGAGCCCGGCGGTGAACGCCTCACCGAGGCCGAGGCCGCCTATCGGCTGGCGCTGCAGGAATATACGCGCGAGAAGTCGCCGGCGCAGTGGGCGATGGTTGAGAACAATCTCGGCAACACGCTGGTGTCGCTGGGCACGCAGCGCAACGATCAGGCGAAGATCACCGAGGCGGCCGCGGCCTTCCGCGCCGCGCTCGAGATCCGCACGCGCGAGACCTTCCCGGTTTCCTGGGCGACCAGCCGGCTCAATCTCGGCAACGCGCTGAGCAGCGCCGCCCGCTTCGATCTCGGCACTGGCGAGCTCGAAGAAGCGGCGACGGCCTATGGCGATGCGCTGACCGTCTTCACCCGCAAGCGTTTCCCGATGGACTGGGCTTCCACCCAGAACAATCTCGGCTCGGTCTACCAGACGCTCGGCCAGCGCGCCCGCGATCCGGCGAGACTGGAGCAGTCGGTTGCCGCCTTCCGGGCGGCGCGGCGCATCTACACCAGGCGCGCCTTTCCGCTCGACTGGGCGATGACCGCCTACAATCTCGGCAACACGCTGCAATTGCTCGGCGGCCTGTCCGACAAGCCGGAACACTACAGGGATGCGGCGATGGCCTATCGCGACGCGTTGCGAGAATACAAGCGCGAGACGACGCCGCGGCAATGGGCGCTGGCCCAGGCCGGCCTCGGCTCGGCGCTGCATTGGCTGAGCATGGCCGAAGGCGATACCAAGTCCCTGGCCGAGTCGGTCGCCGCGCGCCGGGCCGCGCTCGAGGTGCAGACCTTCGAAACCGCGCCCGTCGACTGGGCAAACGCGCAGAACGGCATCGGCATGAGCCTGCTCAATCTCGGCACGCTCGAACGCAGCGGCAAATATCTGGACGAGGCCGAAGCCGCCTTCCAGGCGACACTCAAGGTGTTCACCCGTGAGAGCCAACCGCTGCAATGGGCCTTCGCTCAGAACAATCTCGGCGACGTCCATTGGAACCGCGCCAGCCAAGGCGGCGGCGACGCCGAATATATGAAAGCGATCGAGTTCTTCGAGAACGCCAAGCAGGGTTTTGCCGAAGCCGGCTACACCATCCCGATCCCGCTCACCGACAAGAAGATCGAGCTGGTGAAGCAGCAACTAGCGAAGAAATAGCCCGTGCTTGTCTTTCAGCCGGCTTTGCGGTCCCTATATG
>NZ_RZOI01001037.1:0-1574 GCF_004022645.1 Mesorhizobium sp. M4A.F.Ca.ET.020.02.1.1
AGGCCGGAGTGTACGGCTTGATCAACGCGGCGATTCAGCCCATTTCGGGTCCATGACCGGCCAGGACAACGACTTCCGCCATCTCGACCGGGCCGGCCGCGCCACCGCGGACGTCGCGCGCAACCCCCGGCTGGTGGTGGCCATGATGGTTGGTGCGGCGGTCATCCTGGCGTGGCTAACGCTTGGCGTCATGGCGATCCGCGGTGCCGAAGGCCGGGTTGCGGGCGCATCGGCCCCGGGCGATTTCATGTTGAAATACCTGCCGCCGCCGCCGCTGCCGGATTTCGTCGATCGCTTTTTCGCGCTTTGCCTGGCGCCGGCGCCGCTTGCCGGCGCAATCGGCGCGCAGGCGCCGGCGCTTATCCTGATGTGGTTCCTGATGGCCGTGGCGACGATGCTGCCGTCCGCCGCGCCGATGATCCGCATCTATTGCGAGATCGCGGACACCGCTCGCATCAGGGGCGAGCCGGTCGTTCACCCGCTGGTCCTGGTCGCGGGCTATCTCTGCATGTGGCTGGCTGGCTCGGCGCTGTTTGCGGCGCTGACGCTCGGCGTCCACGCCTTCGCCTCGTCCGGGCAATTGCTCGATCCGGTCGTTGGCATCGCCGGAGCAGCGGCCTTGCTGGTCGCGGGCCTCTACCAGTTCAGCGGCCTGAAAGAAGCCTGCCTGACGAAATGCCGGAACCCGTTCTCGACCTTGTTCGCAAACTGGAGCGCGAAACCTGGCCGCATCTTCCATCTCGGCATGGAACAGGGCCTGTGGTGCCTGGGCTGCTGCTGGGCGCTGATGCTGGTGATGTTCGCCGTTGGCGCGATGAACATCTTCTGGATGGCGTTGATCGGCCTGTTCACCCTGATCGAAAAACAGACCAGCGGCAGGATGGCAAGCCGGAGTGTCGGTGCGATACTGCTTGTCTGGGGTGCCGCCCTGCTATTAGTTTCGGCGTGAGGGGGAGAGAATTCGATGAAAGACCAAGGCTGGGCAATGAAGGGAGAGCTCGTACTCTCCTGCAATTGCACGGTTTTTTGCCCTTGCGTACTGTCGCTCGGAAGCCATCCGCCGACCGAGGGCTATTGCCAGACCTGGGCCGGATTCCGCATCGACGCCGGCCATTCCGGTGACGTCGACCTCTCCGGCCTCAATCTTGGCCTTGTGATGGAGATCCCTGGCTATATGAGCCGCGGCAACTGGACAGCCGGGCTGTTCATCGATAAGCGCGCCTCCATCCACGCGGTCAAGGCGCTCACCAGGATCTTCACCGGCAAGGCGGGCGGCACCACCGCGTTGCTTGCCATCCTGGTTGGAAAATTCCTCGGCGTCGAGCAGGTGCCGATCACCTATGAGACGCGTGACAAGACGCGTATCTTCCAGATACCGAAGATCATCGACGGGGCGGTGACGCCGATCCCCGGCAAGGACCGCGAAAAGGATACGGTGATCAGCAACTCCGAATACTGGATCGCGCCGGAAATCATCGTGGCGAAGTCCGACAAGAGCAAGATGCGCGCCTTCGGCCGCAACTGGAACTTTGCCGGCCGTTCGGCCGAGATCTGCAAGCTGGACTGGCGGGGGC
>NZ_RZOI01001038.1:0-1568 GCF_004022645.1 Mesorhizobium sp. M4A.F.Ca.ET.020.02.1.1
GTCGGGAAGGTCTTTTTCTGCTTCGCGGCATCCTTCAGGGCAGCATACAGCTTGTCGGTCGTCCTGTAGGGAGCGTTCGGCAGGACAGCGACGCTGACAGCCAGATTGTCATCCGGACGCAGTATGAAGTCGCCAGGTTCAACGTAGACAACAGAATGACCGCGCTGAACCGCGGCCTGCGCCAGCGTTGTCGTCGTGTAGCCGGGCGTCTCGCTCTCAATCGAATTGACGAAGAACGCAATGCGCATCGGGGGCTCCGCTCACGTCTCAACCATATCGATCGGATCGATCCCCGCCATCGCCTTCTTCAGGCGTGGACGCGCTGCGTCGGAAGAGAGGAACGCAGGTTCGAGCCGCGGCGCCCGCAGCAAGCCGCGCGCGTTGAGTTCCTGGATATCGGCGAAATGCGCCGCGGAGATCTTGCCGATCCAGAACGGCGTGAGACTGCCGCCACTCTTCAGATGATCAAGAACCTGCGCCACGCCACGCAGATAGATGGCGTCTTTTGCCAAGCCGCCGCCTCGAAAGACGCGCAGAACGACGTTGAAGGCGCTGCGATCATCGAGACCGAAATCACCATGCAGAACGCGGAACGTATACTCAAACGGTGCGCCGGCGAGCATCGCCTGACACGCGATAACCCTTGCCGCGATCAGTCTCAGCCGCGCCGCGGTCATGCCGCCGACCAGATATTCCGCCAGCACGGCCAGTCCCTCCTGCATGCCCTCGTAACCGGCTAGCCCGTTGCGGAAGATGGCGAGCCCTTGCGCATCGCCGTTGAAATAGGTCAGCAGATGAACACCGATCTCGTGACTGAGCAGTGCGGTCAGTCGCTCCGGTGGAAGATTGGTGTCGCGCGAAACCAGCAGCCGGTTCCGAGAGACGAGGAGGCCGGCCGGCAGGTCGGCGCGGACCTCCACGGAAGCGTCGAAATCGGCGTAGGCGGCACTGTATCCGGCGATCATGTCTCGCGCGGCCGCGGCGACAGCGTCGGCGCCCAGGCCCTTCTGTCGGGCCGTCGAAGCAACGCGGGGCGTCTTTTCGAGAATGGTGCGTGCCCTCGCCGCCAGGCTAGGCTCGACGCTGCCATACAGTGCTCGACCGAGTTCGACGAAGCTGGGCGTTTCGCGTGCCGCGAGCATCGACAGTTGAAGATCGAGTTCCTGCTGCTTTTCGGACAGCAGCCTGGTCAGGAGCGGATCTTCCAGGTGATCAAGGGAGACCGAATAGAGCTTCCGCTTCTGCGCGGCAACCTCGAACTCGAGCGGCCTGTAGAGCAGCGCGGGCATCCGCTCGAAGCCGCCGGCCTGGAATTCCTGCCAGGCTGGTTCGGCGTTGATCGGTGTGACGGCAAGCAGAAAATCGAATGTCGACGCGACGCTGTCGAGCGCCCGGTCGGCGCGCACGACAGCGTCGATATAGGCGCGTCGCCCCAGCGAACGATGGGTTGCCGGCGGTTCCAGCTTTGATGCCTTCAGAAAGGCGCTGACGGCCTGAAGCGCCGAATCCACCATGTTGGCGACGATGAGGTCGCGTAATTCAGGATAGACGCGCTCGGTGCCTGGCAC
>NZ_RZOI01001039.1:0-1566 GCF_004022645.1 Mesorhizobium sp. M4A.F.Ca.ET.020.02.1.1
TTGCCGGAGAAGCGCGATGAGCTGCTGAAGTCGTCTACGATGGTGATGGTGACGCCCTTGCCCTTGTAGCCCGCGGCCCACGCGACGCCGACGTCGGGGGTCATCCAGCTCTGCAGCGCTTGCGTCGCCGGCGCGGCCGGAATCGCTGCGCTCACACATATCGATCCGCCGCCGTGGCAGAGCGCGGCCGTCTCGTCGGCGTCGAGGGCTTCCTGCGCCGATGCGATCGGCGCTGAGAGGATGGCGAGCGCAGCGGCGAGGCCGAATTTCCAGTGGTTGGCTGACATTTTGTTACTCCAGTCAAACAGGAACCAGGACGGACGATTGCGACCTTCGGGGTGGGTTGACTTGCTCATGGCAGCCTCCAAGCTCAGAAAGTAACACGGTAGTTCAGCCACAGATGCATGCTCTCGGGCTTAGCGTTAACCAGATATTTCAGGGTTTCCTCAGGTGCCATCTCGGCGGCAGCGAGCCGGCAGTTGACGCTGTAGGTGCCCAAATCCCCATAGTCGGCCACGCATGGCTTTTCGGTGAGGTTGCCGCCGATCGTCGAGGTCAGCGAGATCGACAGGGTGCTGCTCGGTGTCGGATGCGTCTGCGTGAGGAAGCCCAGCTTGAAGCTGGGTCCGATGCTGTACTTCTCGGCTTTTTCTCCGGTGCCGAGCCCCCACAAAATACCGGTGTTTTCCGTCAGCTGGGTGAGGAAGTCGACGTGGAGATCGACCCAGCTGGCGTGGTACCACTGGTTGAACGAAACCCAGGATCCGCTCTGCAACTCGTAGCCGCCGTCGCCAAGGTTCCTGGCGCGGTCGCTGAGCGGCGAACCCTGGTGCATGCCAATCAGTGAAGTCGTAATCTCCTGGGCCGTTGCCGGAGACGCGCCAAGGAAGGCCGACAGCAGCAGTGCTATCGCGCGGTACCTGCGTCGATTGCCGGACCTTTCGCGCATGCGCGAAAACACCTCGCCCCACCGTTTCCGGACCAGCGCCTGTTGGCGGCGGGCTCTGACGGCCCCTGTACCCGGTTCATTCGCCCGACAGTGGCACGACTACCGTTACCGCCGGGTTATCCAAGCAGGTGCGAATATAAGTATTTGATTGAAATATTTGCGCTGTCCGGCAGCCGTGGCCGGCAAGCGGGGCAGGATGCCTGTGGCTCCGGCATCCCGCTTTGCTGGGCTGGATCGCGCAATTGCCGCGATTTGATCCGGCCGGAAGGCGTTACGCGGCGTCGCGAACCTTCTGGATTCGCGAGCGGATCGCCTCGATCATTGTCTCGCGAATGGTCGTTTCGCCATGCGTTTCGCGCATATGCTCGACGGCGCGGCGCATCACCTCGGCCTCTTCTTCGGCGCGTGTGTGCCATTCACAGCCGGGCACGAGCGATCCGCAGTGGAATTCCTTCATCGGATTTTCCTTTCCTCCTTGCAGCGCCGACGGACGTCCGCACTCTCGATGCGTGCACGATCCTTTGTCGAAAACCGAGAAGTTTCCGGGTCGCGCACTGGCGAGCAACCATAACACGGTTCGAGGGTTTTGGTTGCCGGCAGAGCCGAAAAAGGCGGAG
>NZ_RZOI01000103.1:0-11973 GCF_004022645.1 Mesorhizobium sp. M4A.F.Ca.ET.020.02.1.1
GGCCATGGCCGAGGCGCCGACCAGCGTCACCAGGGTCACCGTGAAGCCGGCGACGATGCTCGGCAGCGCCTCCGGCACCAGCACCTCGCGGATGATCGTCCAGCGGTTGCCGCCCATGGCGCGCGCAGCCTCGATCAGTCCGTGGTCCACCTCGCGCAGCGACACTTCGGCGATGCGCGCGTAGTAGGGCGTGGCGGCGATAGACAGCGGCACGATAGCCGCCCAGGTGCCGATCGAGGTGCCGACGATCAGCCGCGTGACCGGGATCAAGGCGACGAGCAGGATGATGAAGGGAACGGAGCGGAAGCCGTTGATGACCGCAGCGAGGGCGCGGTTTACCCACAGGCTTTCGGCGATGCCGCCGCGATCGGTGGCGACCAGCGCCAGGCCGAGCGGCAGGCCGAAGACCAGCGAGATGAGGCCGGAGGCTCCGGTCATCAGCACCGTTTCCCAGGTCGAACGGAGGAGAAGCTCAAACAGAACCGGCGACATGGCCAAGCACCTCCACCCGCGCCTGGCGGGCCTCCAGGAACGCGATCAGTTTCGGTAGTCGATCGGCATCGTTGCCGGGCACCGCGAGGAACAAAGTGCCGACAGGCTGCTGCTGGACATGATCGATACCGCCATGGACGAGGCGAAACGGTCCCGGCACAGCGGTTGCAAGGTCCGACAGGAGCGGACCGCGCGCGGCCTCGCCGGCGACATCGATCCTCAGGATCGTCTCCACGCCAATGCCCGCAGCCATCCGGCTGGCGATCTCATCAGGCAGTTGCGGCCGGATGCCGCCGAGCAGGCTCCTGGTGATCTCGGACCTCGGACCGGCGAAGACCGACCAGACAGGGCCTTCCTCGACGATCCGCCCGGCATCGATCACCGCGACGCGGTCGGCGATCGAGCGGATCACCTCCATCTCGTGGGTGATGAGCAGGATGGTGAGGCCGAGCCGCCGGTTGATGTCCTTGAGCAAAGCGAGGATCGATCGCGTCGTCTCCGGATCGAGCGCCGAGGTCGCCTCGTCGGACAACAACAGCGCGGGGCGCGCGGCAAGCGCCCTGGCAAGGCCGACACGCTGCTTCTGGCCGCCCGACAGCGCGGCCGGATAGGCTTTTGCTTTCTCCGACAGGCCGACGAGTTCCAGCAGTTCAGTCGCGCGCGCCAGACGCTCGGCCCGGGGCCGGCCCTCGATCTTGAGCGGCAGCGCGACATTGTCCTCGACGGTCTTGGCCGAAAGCAGGTTGAAATGCTGGAAGATCATGCCGATGCGGCGGCGCAGCGGCTGCAGTGCGCGCTCGCCGAGCCGGCCGATCTCGCGGCCCTCTATGAACACCGCGCCGGTATCCGGGCGCTCCAGCCCGTTCAGGCAGCGGATCAGCGTCGACTTGCCGGCGCCGCTGCGGCCGATGATGCCCAATATCTCGCCCTTGCGCACCGTCAGCGAGACGCCGTCGAGCGCCGGCGTCACACCGAAGCGGCGTTTCAGGTCGACGAGGCGGACGACATCTTCCCGATCCGCCGGAGGGCCGTGCGCCGGATCGGCCAGTTCGGCCGTGACATGCTGGTTCATCTTTCTTTCCGTTTCAGCGATCCGCAAACGCGATAGCGGCCCGCCGAACAGCGGGCCGCCTGCTGCTGCAAGCCAGGCGCCGATCAATAGGCGCTGATGCCGGTGCCCCTGTAGACCTTGTCGAATTCGGCCTTCACCGTTTCGTTCTGGTAGGAGGCGACCAGCGTCTTCACCCAGGGTTCGTTCTCGCTGCCGGCCTTGACGGCGATGAAGTTGCGGTAGGGATTGTCGGCCACCGGCTCCTGGGCAATGCGGTTGTCGGGACCCAGGCCGCTCTTCAGCGCCCAGTCGGTGTTGACGACGGCCGCGTCGAGATCCTCGACCGAGCGGCCGACGATGCCGGCATCGAGTTCCTTGATGGCGACCTTCTTCGGGTTCTCGGCAATGTCGGCGGTCGTCGCCAGGATGCCGGTGCCGTCCTTCAGCTTGATCACGCCCTCGTTCTGCAGCACATGCAGGGCGCGGCCCTCGTTGGACGGATCGTTGGGCAGGCCGATGACGGCGCCTTCCGGCAGGTCGGCGACCTTGGTGTATTTCTTCGAATAGAGGCCGATCGGCCAGACGCCGGTATAGCCGACGGGGACGATGTGATAGCCTTGCGTCTTGATCTGGTTGTCGAGATAGGGCTTGTGCTGGAAAGCGTTGGCGTCGATCTCGCCGCGTTCCAGCGCCTCGTTGGGCTGCGTGTAGTCGTTGAAGACGACCGTTTCGATGGTCAGGCCTTTCTCGGCCGCCTGGGCGACGACGACGCGCCAGACATCCTCGTCCTCGCCGCTGATGATGCCGACCTTGATCGCCTTCTTGTCCTCGGCGAAGGAGGGCGTCGGCGCGGTGAGGCCGACAACGGCAAGCGCCGAGGCAAGAAGCGCCGCAAGTCCAGCGCGCCTGGTGATTGACGTAGCGAGAGATGCTGAAGCGTTGCCGCGTTCGGACATGGTTCTTTCCTTGCGATCCTGAAATCGTTTCGGCTTGGCGGGATGCGAAGCCTTGATACCAGCATCGGCAATGCTGGG
The DNA here is from genome assembly GCF_004022645.1 of Mesorhizobium sp. M4A.F.Ca.ET.020.02.1.1. Lineage (NCBI taxonomy): Bacteria > Pseudomonadati > Pseudomonadota > Alphaproteobacteria > Hyphomicrobiales > Phyllobacteriaceae > Mesorhizobium > Mesorhizobium sp. M4A.F.Ca.ET.020.02.1.1. The sequence continues at coordinate 2,578 of NZ_RZOI01000103.1, forward strand.
CGTCCGATCAAAGAACTGCTTTTCTTCTCAGGAACCGAGCAGGAAATATTCTCTCAAAGATATTGCGACAGTGAGCACGCCTGATGGTGGGCACCGCGATACGGGTTATGCGACTGGCGACTCCCAGAATCGACGGTGCCGCCTTGACCAACGTGTCGAGTGGTCAGAACGTCTCGACCCAGGGCCGCAAGTCGACCTCGAAGCTCCAGGCGCTGCGGTGCTGGCGGTGGACCGCAAGATAGGTCTCGGCAATCGCGTCCGGCGACAGGCGGCGATCCGGCCGGTCCGGCTCGGCCGCCTGCCCGGGCGGCTCGATCTGGCCGTCGATGATGAAATGCGCAACGTGGATGTTCTTTGGGCTGAGCTCGCGCGCCATCGACTGCGCCAGTCCGCGCAGGCCGAATTTCGGCATGGCGAAGCCGGCCGATCCCGAAAAACCTTTCAGGCTTGCCGTGGCGCCGGTGAACAGGATCGAGCCGGAACCGCGCGCCAGCAGCCGCAGCGCCGCCTGCTGGCCAACAAGGAAGCCGCCATAGGCGCCAACCAGCAGCGCCTGTTTCACGGCGTCCGGGTCGAGCTCGGCGATCGGTCCGCGCGTGCGCCCGCTGGCGTTGAAAACCGCGACATCGAGCGAGCCGACCTTGTCGGCGGCCTCGAACAGTCGGGCAACGGAGGCGGCATCCGATACATCCGTTTCCACCGCCTGTGCGCCGATCTCGCCGGCAAGTGCCGCAAGCTTGTCGACATTGCGAGCGGCAAGGACGACGCGGAAACCTTCCTTGCTGAGAAGCCGCGCCAACGATGCGCTGAGGCCAGCACCAGCGCCTGCGATCACTGCGACATTGGCTGCCATGATTTCCTCCTGCGAATGCGGCACGGTTGGCGTGGCCGACGCCTCTTCATCGGACAGCGTCGCGCCTTCGGCGGCAAGAGGCAAGAACGGTGTTGCTCGATTTTGGCCGCCCGGCGCAAAAGGGGGGCCGGTCCGACGGCAGGTTCCATCGCGACACCGCGAAACGCTTGCCTGCAGGACCGATCCGTCCGACAGGTGGTTCAACGGCGATTCGAGGAGCGACCATGCAACCAATCTGGGCCGTCGGCCTGATGACAGGCACCGTACTCGACGGCAATATCGACGTGGCGCTGATCAAGACCGACGGCGAGCGCATCGCCGACTTCGGCACCTACACGCTGGCGCCCTACGCGCAATCGATCCGCAGCCTTTTGGAGGAGACGCTGCGGCGGGCGCGCCTCTGGAACTTCGTGGGACCGGAGCCGGAGATCTTCCGCGAGGCCGAGGAGGCGCTGACGCGCGCGCAGTCGGCGGCGGTCAAGGATCTCGTGGAAGGCCAGGGCATGACGATGGCCGATATCGGCGTCGTCGGCTTCCACGGCCAGACCGTTCTGCACCGCGCCCCGCAGCCGGGGCGGATCGGCCGCACCCGTCAGCTCGGCGACGGCGAATTGATGGCCGCCATTCTCGGCACTAAGGTCGCCTATGATTTCCGCTCGGCCGACGTGGCCGCCGGGGGACAGGGCGCGCCGCTCGCCGCCACCTATCACGCGGCGCTGCTCAAGGAGGCGGACGCCAGCGGCGACACCGCCGTGCTCAATCTCGGCGGCGTCGGCAACGTCACCTGGTGGGACGGCAAGGACAACATCGTTGCCTTCGACACCGGTCCGGCCAATGCGCCCGTCAACGATTTCATCAAGGCGAAGGGCCTCGGCGAGATGGACCGCGACGGCAGGCTGGCGGCGGCCGGCACGGTCGACGAGGAACGGCTCGCGCTGCTGCTTCAACATCCGTATCTCACCAAACCCTATCCGAAATCGCTCGACCGTTTCGACTTCACCGCGGCGATGGCGGACGGGCTCGGCACCGAGGACGGCGCGGCCACGCTGACCGCTTTCACCACCGCCGCCGTCGGCAAGGCGCTCGATCTCCTGCCGCGCCGACCGAAGCGGCTCGCGGTCAGCGGCGGCGGCCGCCGCAATCCGACCATGATGGCGATGCTTGCCAGCCGCGCCGGCGTCGAAGTCGTGCAGGCGGAGACCCTCGGCTGGAAGGGCGACGCGGTCGAGGCCGAGTGCTTCGCCTTCCTGGCGGTGCGCGTGCTGCGCGGCCTGCCGATCAGCTTTCCGAGCACGACAGGCGTGCCGCAGCCGATGCGCGGCGGGAGGCTGGCCGGGTAGGTTCCCGTTCGACGCAATTGCGGACGGAAACCGCTTCACACTTTCCTGGAATTGCTCTGATCAGAGGGCGAGCAGGCTCTTCTGCAGGAAGATGCGGCTGCGGCCGAGCGGAAAGTCATCCAGCGCGCCGAATGGCCGGTAACCCTGGCGCTCATAGGCCTTGACCGCTTTCGGATTGAAAGTGTCGATCCAGGCGCCGTGGCAGCCGCGCGCCACCGCCTCCTGTTCGGCGGCCTCCAGCATCTGGCCTGCCATGTGCTGGCCGCGCAGGCTCTCATCGACCCACAGCCATTGCACGAACAGCCAGCCCCAGGCGGTGTAGCCGGAGATGCCGGCGACCACCTTGCCCGCCTCGTCGCGCACGAAGACGGCGAGCGACTTTCGGCCCGAGGCGCCGACATCGGCGTCGTTGAAGGCCGTGAGTTGCTCGCCGAGGAAGGCGAGTTCCTGCGCCGAAGGATCGGCGGTGGTCTCAAGCGTCGTCTTCATCGCTTCGGCTCGTTCGGTTCCATTTGCCAGCCTTAGCGAAGGACCGAACAGGGACGCAAGCTTACTGCTGGGCAGTGCCTGCCGAGCGCCATGCCGCCGCCGAAGCGGCGACCAGCATCAGCAGGGCCGCGATCACGGCGCAATTGGCGAAGCCGAGGCTCGTATAGAGCGGCCCGAAGCCGGCGGTGCCGATGGAGACAGCGAGATAGGTGACGGAGCTGTTCAGGCCCATGATGGTGCCGCGCTGCGTGGGGTCGAGCGCGGTCAGGCGCATCACCAGGACGTTCAGCCCGAAATGGTTGGCAAGACCCCAGAGGGCGATCGTCGCCATGAGCAGGCCGAAGCTGCCGCTGGCGGTGGCCATGGCGACATAGACGGCCGCCACCAGCAGATAGGCGAACGGCATGACGCGCCGCGCGCCGAGGCGGTCGATGACGCCGTCGAGAAGGGCCGCCGCGCCGAAGCCGAGGCCATAGGCGGCCGCCGCAAAGCCGTTGGCGCTGACCGGCTCGCCGAGGCCCTGGTGAAGGTGATCGCCGAGATAGCCGTAGACGCCGTAGAAGGCGGTCATGAAGGCGCCGCAGGCGATCAGCAGCGGCAGGATGCCGGGAACGGCGAGCGCCCCGAGCGGTGAAGGCGCCGGACCGCTTTTCTTGCTGTCGCGCAGCGAACTCATAGTCAGGCCGACGACGGCGGTCGCGGCCAGGAGCGCGACGGCGGCGAAGACGGCGCGCCAGTGCACGAGATCGGCAAGCACGGCCGACAGCGAGACGCCGGCCACCATGGAGAGCGTCCAGCCGGTCAGCACGACACCGATGGTGCCGCTTTCACGGCCTGGCGGCGCGATCGCCGCCGAGCTCGCGTAGATCGCCGGCATGGCGACGCCGGCGGCGATGCCGGCGACCAGCTGGGCCGCGACCAGCGCCGTCACCGTCGGTGCCAGCGCGCTGGCGACCAGGGCCAGCGCCAGCAGCAGCAATGCGCCCTGCAGCATGCGGCGCGCGCCCACCCGGTCGATATAGCGGGCAAGGAAGAGCGCGCTGGCCGAGGTGCCGAGGCCAAAGGCAGCGGCCGCGCTCATCACCGCCGGCACGCTCGTCCCGAACGAGGTCGCCACGGCGGGCGCAATCGGGCCGAGAACCAGCGAGTTGGAACCGATGACGGCGATGCAGCCGGTCAGGAGATAGGCGAGCGCCGGGATCGGCGGCCGGGGCGCCGTCACCAGAATTGCTGATTGATCACTGTTCGACATATGCTCATAATGGCCGTATTTAATTCGGCATCAATGAGGAATTCCGATATGGATGAAGAAACAGATGGCATTCAGCGGAACAGGCAGCCTGCCCGCGATATCGACCCGATCGACCGAAAGATATTAGGCATCCTGGTCGACGACGCGACCATTAGCTACGCCGAGCTCGGCGATCGCGTCGGCCTGTCGCCGCCAGCGGCGCATGAGCGGGTGAAGCGCCTCAAGCGCAGCGGCGCCATCCGCGCCACGGCGGCCATCATCGACCCCAGAGCGGTGAAGAAGCCGCTGCTCGCCTTCGTGCATATCGACACCAGGGGCTGGGGCAAGACGCCGGAGCTGATGGCGGTGTCCGAATTCCCCGAAGTCGAGGAGATCCATACCGTGGCCGGCGACACCTGCATGCTGCTCAAGGTCCGCACCGAGGACACGCGCGCGCTTGAGGGATTGCTGTCACGGCTGTATGAAACGCCGGGCGTCACCTCGACACGCAGCTATGTGGTGCTGTCGACCTATCTCGAGCGGCCGGTGCAGCCCGGCATCACGCAAGAATGGCCGGCGCCCCGGCATATGGCCACGCCGGTCTACTAGAGCATGATGCCGAAAAGTGTGAAGCGGTTTTCGGACGACATCATGCTCTATTTCTTCTAGGCGTTACCCTCACTGCAAGCTGCACACGTTTCTGCACAAAATTTACGCATGCAATAATTTCTCATAACGCGTTGAAACTTGAAAACTTGTCTGTAAAATTTCACCTTGCCGGTGCGCGCCGGCGCGCTCTAAGTAGCTGCCGGGCAGTCGCATGGGCCAAGGTTTGGATGTCCATGCCGCGAGGGTTGGAATGGCGATGACGCACAAGACGATGGAGGATTTCGCCCGTTCCTGCGGCGTCTCCAGACCGACGCTGTCGAAATATTTCGACGATCCGACCAGCGTCAAGCCGGCGACCAGGAAGCGCATCGAGGAAGCGCTGCGCTCCTCCGACTATCAGCCCAATCTGTTTGCCCGCAACCTCAACCGCAAGCGCACCCGCAGCATCGGCATCGTCGTGCCGACGGTGACCGACCCGTTCTATTCGGAAATGGTCAGCCGCATCGAGCTTCGGCTGCGCGACGAAGGCTACTGGCCGATCGTCATTTCCTCGCACGGCTCGACCGAGCTCGAGGTCGAGGCGACGCGGACCATCCTATCCTTGAAGGTCTCCGGCGCGCTCGTCGCGCCGCTCGGGCGGCGCTCCGATCACCGCACGCTGGAGAAGCTGACGCAGGCCATCCCGATCGTTTATTTCGACACTTATCTCGAAGGCGGCACGCCCTTCGTCGGCAACAACAACACGCAGAGCGTCGCGACGATCGTCGAGTACCTCTGCCGTTCGGGCGACGCGCCGGTCTATTTCGATATTCCGCATGTCAACCACAACTCGACCGAACGGCTGGCCAGCTATGTCGCCTCGATGAAGCGGCTCGGGCATGAGCCGATCTCCATCGGCAATACCAGGGACTACACTTGGGATTTCGAGCGGATCGGCTACGAACAAACCGAGAGGATGCTTGCCAGTGGCGGCCTGCCCGGCAAGACCATCCTGTGCAACAACGATCGTCTCGCCTTCGGCGTGATGGCGGCCGCCTTCTCGAAGGGGATCAAGGTCGGCCGCAAGGCGGACTGCGACCTAAGGGTCGCGGCGCATGACGATCATCCGCTCAGCCGCTACACCTGCCCCGGCCTCACCACCATGGCGCAGGACTTCGCCGCCATGGCCGGGCGCAGCGTCGAAACGCTGCTGGGGCTGCTCAACGAGGACGGGACGGCGGTGGCGCCCAAGGTCAATCTCGACGCGACGCTGGTGATGCGCCAGTCGGCGTGACCTGAACCTCGACCGACCCGACCCAGCTCAACCGGGATCGAAGCTCCGCCAGGCGGCGACCGCCGCCTCGACTGCCTGCCGCGATGCCGGGCCGTGGCGGCCCATCGAGACGAAGCCGTGGATCTGGCCCGGCCAGCGCTTGAGCACCACCGGCACGCCGTCGTCCTGGAGGCGCCTGGCATAGGCCTCGCCCTCGTCGGCGAGGATGTCGTGGCCGGCGATGGCGACGAAGGCCGGGGCGGCACCGGCAAGGCCTTTCCTCTTCAGCGGCGAGACGCGCCAGTCGTCGATGTTGCCGGCGTCGCGAACATATTGATCGCGGAACCATGCCATGGTCGAGGCGGTCAGGCCGAAACCCTCGGCGAAGCGTCGGTAACTGTCCGCCGTCTGCGCGGCATCGGTGTTGGGGTAGAGCAGAAGCTGTGCGGCGAGCGGGATACGGTCGTCCCTTGCGAGCAGGCTGAGCACAGTCGCGAGATTGCCGCCGGCGCTGTCGCCGGCAACGGCGATGCGCCGCGCATCGATGCCGAGAGCGGCGGCCTCATCCCGCATGAAGGAGAGCACGGCGCGGCAGTCCTCGACCGCCGCCGGAAACTTGTGCTCCGGCGCCAGCCTGTAGGCGGGTGAAACGACGACGCAAGCCGCGATGTTGGCGAACCAGCGGCAGATCTCGTCATGCGAGTCGAGATTGCCGATCACCCAGCCGCCGCCGTGCAGATAGAGCAGCGGCGGAGCAGCCTGGGCCGGCGCCCCCTGCCCGCGATAGATTCTTACCACCAGCGATCCGCCGGGTCCGGCGAGCGTGCGCTCACCGACCGATCCAACCGGCTCGCGCTCGCCCTGCAGCTCCGGAAAGCCCTGGTCATAGGCGCGGCGCGCCTCGTCGGGAGTGCCGGTCTCGAACGGCGGGGGGCAGCCTGCCGGCCGAGTTCGAGCACGTGGCGGGCTTGCGGATCGAGCCCGGTTGCCGTCGAGGGCGATGTCGTCATCGGGCGGCCTCCCGTCAGGCCAGCAGGCTCGTCGCCTCGTCCTCGGCGAGAAGCGGCGGCTGGTCGACGGTGCCATTGACGGCAACCGATCCGCGGCTCTCGCCCGAGGCGAGGATCGCCTCCATGATCTCCAGCACATGCAGCGCCAGTTCGCCGGAGGCGCGCGGCCTCCTGCCTTCGGACAGCGACCGGACCAGATCGGCGACACCGAGCATGCGGTAGTTGGCGCGGTCGGGCGCGGCATAGGGCCAGTTGCGCGCGCCGTAGAGCTCGCCGTCGCTCTCGAAATCCTTCCAGTCGGCGCCGCGCGCCGACAGCGAGACGGTGCCGCCGAACGTGTCGGGATCGGGGAGTTTCAGCGAGCCCTCGGTGCCGTGCAATTCGATCGGATGGTTGGAGTGCCTGAAGACATCCCAGGAGGCGCCGAAGGTGACCGTGGCGCCGGAGCGGAATTCGAGCAGCGACAGGATGTTGGTCGGCGTGCCGACCTTGAAGCTGGTGTTCTTGAAGGGACCGTCGGCGGTGATCAGCCGCTCCTCCTGGCCGCGCGTCGCCATGGCCATGACGCGGGCGACCGGGCCGAGCAGGTTGACCAGCATCGTCAGGTAGTAAGGGCCCATGTCGAAGACCGGGCCACCGCCGGGCTGATAGTAGAATTGCGGATTGGGATGCCAGTGCTCCATGCCGCGCCCCATCATGAAGGCCGTGCCGGTCACCGGCCGGCCGATGGCGCCCTCGTCCATCAGGCGGCGCGCACGGCGCCCGGCGGCACCGAGGAAGGTGTCGGGGGCCGAGCCGAGCAGCAGGCCGCGGCTGGCTGCTTCGGCGACCAGCCGGCGGCCGTCGCCGGCCGAGGTTGCCAGCGGCTTTTCGGTGAAGACGTGCTTGCCGGCCGAAAGCGCCGAGAACGAGATGTCGAAATGCGCCGCCGGTATCGTCAGGTTGAGGACAAGTTCGATGTCCGGGTCGGCCAGCAGCGCGTCGACGCCGAGCGCGCGGATGCCGTATTCCTTGGCATGGAGCGCCGCCATGTCGGCGGAAATGTCGGCACAGGCGCGCAACTCCATCCCGCCGAACAGAGCCGCATTGCGCAGATAGGTCATCGAGATGTTGCCGCATCCGATGACACCGATGCCGAGCTTTGTCTTTGATTTTCCGTGCATTTTCGATCGTACCTCCCAACGCGGCCACGGCTTGGCCGCACCCTGGTGCCAGCAATGGATCACAATCGAAAGCCGCTATACAACATTTTAATTCTTGACGCGCGTAAAAATTTTATGGAGCATATGGAAACGCTGACGCAGCAGATTTTGAAAACAACCGATTGGGGAATTTTGAACTCATGAGCCTCGGAACCAAGGTGCGCCTTGCGCGCCTCTTCTCGCATCCATCGGGGAATCTTTTTGGCGGCGCCGTCGACCACTTCGTCGGCTATGGCGACGTGCGCAAAGGCGGCCTTGCCGACCTGCCGGGCGCGCTGGCGCGCGTCATGGCGGGCAAACCCGACTACGTCAGCATCCAGCCTGGCACCGCCCGCCATCTGTGGCCGCAATATGCGGGCAAGGCTTCCCTGGTGATCCAAGCGGGTTGCTTCACTCCGGACGATCGCATCAGCGAGCTGATCGCAACGCCCGAGGATGCGGTGCGCGCGGGGGCCGATGCGTTGGCCGTGGCCATTCCGGTGCGCGGCGCGACCGAGGGCAAGTACATACGCTGGCTGACCGATTCGGTGAACGCGGCGGCTCGCTACGGCATGCCGGTGGTGGCGCATATCTACCCGCGCGATTTCACCGACGGGGCGAAAATCGTCTTCACCCCCGACGAGATCGCCTATGCGGCGCGCATCGGCTACGAGTCCGGTGTCGACGTGATCAAGATCGGCTACACGGGCGATTTCGAGTCGTTCCGAGAGACCGTCCGGACCTGCCCGGTGCCGGTTGTAATCGCGGGTGGTCCGAAGACCGATACGCTGCTCGGCGCGCTTCAGCAGACGGCGGACGCCATCCGTGCCGGGGCGCGCGGCGCCGTGGTCGGCCGCAATCTCTGGGGGCATGGCGATCCGCAGAAGGCAGCGCTTGCCTTTCGCGGCGTCATCCATGACGGCCTTTCGGCGCAAGAGGCGCTTACGAAGGCGGGTGCCTGAACGATGCCCACCGTCCCCTCGATCCTCGGCTTCGGCGCTATTGCGATCGACGACATCGTCTACGTCGATCAGCCGTTGTCGGCGGGCAAGGGGAAGGTTCTGCAAAGTGCCCGGGCTTTCGGGGGAAATGTCGCGACGGCGCTGGCCGCCGTCGCGCGGCTCGGCGGAACCGCCGGGTTCATCGGATGGCTGGGCACTGGCGCGGACGACGCCGCGCTGCGCGATCTCGTGGCGAGCGGTGTTGAAACCGCATTCGCGCCGCGCCACCCCGACGCGCGCCCGGTGCGCTCGCGCATCACCGTCGGTTCTGACGGGGAACGGTTCATCGCGTATGACGACGATGCGATGCTGGGCACCGCTCCGGAATTTCCGGACGATATTCTTGGCCGCGCGACCGCGCTGATCGTCGATAGCTACGCGATCCGGTCGCTGGATGTCGTGGCCCGGGCTCGCGATCTCGGCCTTGCGA
>NZ_RZOI01001040.1:0-1565 GCF_004022645.1 Mesorhizobium sp. M4A.F.Ca.ET.020.02.1.1
ACCTTCAGTATCCCTGCGGGGACCGCGAATTTCCTGATCGCGGCGGCAATGTGTGTGGTGCTGGTGAAGCGCCCTCAAGGTCTCGTCGGCGATCGCGAGATCACACTGCCAGCTTTCCTTCTTGGGAAGCTCGATCGCGATATCCATGACTCAAAAAACAACGTTGGGACAACCACAGTGGAGAACACACTATGATGGGGAACATGTTTCTGCGCCGCCTCGCGGTCTCGTGCGCCAGCGTCGCTCTGGCATCGGCAGCCGCGGCACCCTCCTTCGCGGAGGAAATGAAAGTCGGCTTCGCAATCGCACAGTCGGGCTGGATGGAAGCCTACGACAAGGGCGCGACCCAGGCCGCGCTGCTGGAGATCGAGGAGATCAACGCCAAGGGCGGTCTGCTCGGCCAGACGTTGAAGCCGGTGATCGAGGATACCCGCACCGATCTGGCCCACGCCGCCCAGGCAGCCCAGACGCTGCTTGCCGACGGGGTCGGCGTGATGATCGTCAGCTGCGACTATGACATGGGCTCGCCATCCGCATTGGCGGCGGAATCCGCGGGCATCGTCTCGATCTTCCTGTGCGCGGCCGACATCAAGGCCGGCGTCCAGGGCATCGGACCCCACTCCTACAGCGCTTCGTCGGTCGCAAATGCCGAGGGCGCGACAATGGCTGAATGGTCCTACACCAAGCGCAAGGCACGCACGGGCTACATACTGGTCGATACGACCATCCAGTATGATCGCAGCCTGTGCGCCGGCTTCGATTGGATGTTCCCACAACTCGACGGTGCCAAGGTCGTCGGCCAGGACACATTCAAGAACGGTGACACAAGCATCGCATCGCAGATTACCCGCATCAAGGCGCTGCCCGCGCAGCCCGACGTCATCATGCTGTGCTCCTACATTCCCGGCGCGGCGAGCGTGGCGCGCCAATTGCGCGCCGCGGGTATCAACTCCACGGTCCTCAACGGCACCGCGATGGACGGCGATTACTGGCTGGATTCGACCCCCGGTCTTAAAGACTTTGTCGGTCTGGCGAAGGGCTCCTTCCGCGGCGATGACCCGCGCGCGGACGTGAATGCCTTCGTCGAGCGCTACAAGGCGAAGTATGGCGCGGCTCCGGTCAACCAGAGCGTCTTCGACGGTTATGTCGCCATCCAGCTTTGGGCCAAGGCGGTCGAGAAGGCCGGCACGTTCGATTCCGAGGCTGTGGTCAAGGTGCTCGATTCATTCAAGGACGAGCCTTCGCTGCTCGGCCCGCGCACCTTTACCCCCGACGTGCACATCCAGACCCAGATTCCGTTCCTGGTGACGGATGTGGTCGACGGCAAATCGAAGGTGATCGACCAGTTCACGATCTCGAAGAACATTCCGCTCGACGTGCTTCTGGCGAAATGACACCGCGAGGGCCGATCTAGCGGTCGGCCCTATCAAACCTGAAACGCAAGCAGTACGCGCGGCGCGCTGCGCCGCGCGGAGGAAAGCTTTTTCCCGGAGGATGCCATGACCGCTTCAATCCCTAACTCGACCGCCGCGCGCGACAAGGCTTTTGCCCTACACCCTTTCGTC
>NZ_RZOI01001041.1:0-1562 GCF_004022645.1 Mesorhizobium sp. M4A.F.Ca.ET.020.02.1.1
GCCTGAGGCCATCGGCCTTGATCGCCTCGAGATGCGCGCCGCGCGCCACGACCGACAGATCGACCGTGCCAGCGGCCGCCAGCTTGGCGGCGAGATAGCCGCCGATGGCGCCGGCGCCGAAAACGGTGACGCGCATTAGCCGAGTCCGAGTTTTGCCGCGAGACCGATGCGCTGCAATTTGCCGGTCGCGCCCTTGGGGATCTCGTCGAGGATCACCACCTTGCGCGGCACCTTGAAATCGGCGAGGCGCGCCGCGGCAAAGCCGCGAATGTCGGACTCGCTGGCGCTCTGCCCCTCGCGCAGCACGATCGCCGCGGCCACCTCCTCGCCCAGCTTGTCGTGCGGCATGGCGAAGGTGACGACCTGCGCAACCGCCGGGTGATCCATCAGCACGCCGTCGACTTCCAGCGGCGAGATCTTCTCGCCGCCGCGGTTGATGATCTCCTTCAGCCGGCCGGTAACGCGCAGATAGCCATCCTCGTCGAGCACACCCTGATCGCCGGTGTGGAACCAGCCATGGGCGAAAGCACTCGCATTGGCGTCGGGGTTCTTCTCGTAGCCGGCCGTCACATTGGGTCCGCGAATGACGATCTCGCCGGTCTGGCCCGGTTTCAGCAACTGCCCGTCCGGCGCCATGACCGCCACGTCTGGCCCGGCTCCGGCGCCGACGCTGCCCGGCTTACGCTGGCCGGGCGGCAGCCGGTTGGAGGCCATCTGGTGCGCGGCTTCGGTCATGCCGTAGGATTCGATCACCGGGCAGCCGAAGGTCGCCTCCAGTTCGGCCATCACCTGCGCCGGCAAGGACGCCGAGGACGAACGGATGAAACGCAATGGTGTCGCCGCGAGAGTATCCGCGTTGCGCGCCGCGCGCGGCAGGATCGCCTGGTGCATGGTCGGCACCGCCGTGTACCAGCTCGGCTTTGCCTCGCCCAGCCAGTGGAAGAAGCGCAGCGCATTGAAGCCCGGCGTGCAGTAGACGCTGCCACCGGCGGCGAGCGAGGACAGCACCGCGGCGATCAGCCCATGGATGTGGAACAGCGGCATGATGTTGAGACAGCGGTCGGCCGATGTCAGGCCGAGCGTGGCGCCGATATGCTCGGCCGAGGCGGCAAGGTTGGCGTGGCTTAATGGCACCAGCTTCGGCCGCGAGGTGGTGCCGGAGGTGTGGAGAAGCAGCGCGATGTCGCCGTCCGCAGCCAATCCGGGCGCGGCGGGCGGACCGACTGGATCGCCCGCGATGGTGAAGCTGCCGGCCGGCGCGTCGTCCGCGACCAGCAACCGCAGCACACGGATGCCGAGACGCTCGGCAACCTCGACCGCCGGTCCCTGCTCATCCCTGGCAACCAGGATCGCCCTGGCGCCGATGTCGGAGAGATAGAAATCGAGCTCGTCGGCCCGGTAGGCCGGATTGAGCGGAGCAGTCGAGGCCGCCGCCGCCACGGCGAGGAAGGCGGTCGCCATCTCCGGCCCGTTAGGCAGCACGATCGCCACACGGTCGCCACGGCCGAGGCCTAGCGCATTCATCTTCGCGACCGTCTCGCGGATCAGCCGGCGCAAACCGC
>NZ_RZOI01001042.1:0-1555 GCF_004022645.1 Mesorhizobium sp. M4A.F.Ca.ET.020.02.1.1
AAGGTCCTGTGGGCTCTTCGCCATGGCGAACAGACCGCGCAGGGCAGTTCGCGCGTATCCGGCCAACATCTCTAGGGGATCCAGTTCATGAGCCGCGTCAGCATTTCCGATGTCGCCTACACCGCCTACCAGGTCGACGATCTCGATCTCATGGAACGGTTCCTGCTCGATTTCGGCATGACCCGTTCGGCCCGTACCGACACCGCGCTCTACATGCGCGGCACCGGCGCCAACCATCACGTCCACGTCGCCCGCCTCGGCAAGGAGAACAAGTTTCTCGGCGGCGCCTTCAAGGTGGCGACGGTGGAGGAACTGGAAAAGGCAACCCAAATCCCCGGCGCCTCGGCGATCGAGACCATCGACGGGCCCGGGGGCGGGCTGCGCGTCACGCTGACCACGCCGAACAAGCATACGATCTGGTTGGAGCATGGCGTGGCGAGCGTGCCGGAAATGACGATAAGGCGCTCCTACCGGATGAACTTTGCGTCCGAGCATCTGCGCCACAACACCGCGGTGCGGCAGCGGCCCGAGCCTACACCGGTGCTGCGCATCGGCCATTTCGTGCTGTGGGTGCCCGACGCCATCAGCGAGATCGACTGGTTCATCAAGCACTTCGCCCTGGTGCCGGCCGACTACATCTGCGCGCCGGCCGAGCCGGAACCGATCACCGTCGGCACTTTCCTGCGCTACGACCGCGGGCAGGAGTTCGTCGAGCACCACGCCATCCTGATCAACCAGTCGAAGTTCTTCGGCTGCCATCACAGCTCCTACGAAGTCCTGGACCTCGATGCAGTGACCGCTGGCCATGACTATCTGGTCGGCAAGGGCTGGAATCTCGACGCCGGTGTCGGACGCCACTACCTCGGCAGCCTTATCTACGACTACTGGCTCGACCCCTTCGGCTTCCGTGTCGAGCACTACACGGACACCGATCTGATCAATGACGACTACGTGCCGGTCCGCTTCGTCGGCGGAGCCCATGAAACGACGCAATGGGGCATGGCGCCTCCCCCGTCCTTCTTCGACTGACCGGCAAGCAGATTGAAAACGGCTAGTCGGTCCCGAGCGACGGGAGCCGGCACCAATATTGCTGTCCGCAGGTAGCCCGCATGTTCAAGGAGATCGAACATATGACCCCAGAAACGCTCGAAGTCCTGATCGGCAAGGAAGACCTTGCGGAGGAAAACTGGCTCAATTTTCCGGAATACGGCTTTCGCCAGTATTTCCTCTGGAAGAACGAGAAGACGGGCGCCAGCATCGCAATTCTCGAATACGAGCCTGGCGGCGGCATTCCGATCAAGCATTCACACGCGTCGAACCAGTTCATGTACTGCCTGGAAGGCGAGTACGAATACACCGACAGCGACATCCTGCTGAAGCAGGGCGCCTTCTACATGAACCCCAAGGATCATCCGCATGGGCCGACGGTCGCCCGCACCAAGTGCCGCCTGATCGAGGTCTATGACGGACCGCACTATTACGACAAGCCGTCGTTCCACACCGACGCAACGATCGGCGGCTTCCTGGCCGGCGATCAAAAGGGCTGATGCAGGGC
>NZ_RZOI01001043.1:0-1553 GCF_004022645.1 Mesorhizobium sp. M4A.F.Ca.ET.020.02.1.1
GCGTGTGGGTGCGGGCGTTGCGCCAGTGCCGGTGGAGATTGTGCTCGGCCAGCGTCGAGCGTGTGCCGGCGAGCTCGAACAGCTTGTTCGTGGCAATGATGGCGATCTCTGTCGTGAGGATCTTGGATTCGGCAACCGCGATCTGCGCTTCCGCGACGGTCTTCTCGTTCGGGTCGGCCACGGCGCGATCGACCGCAAGCCCGGCCCTTTCCAGAACCGCCTCTGCCGCTTTGGCCCGCAGGCGAAGGTCGCCAATCGCCTGGATCGTATAAGGATCCTGCCAGGCATGATCGACGCCGCTGTCGATCCAGGCGCGCGACTTGGTGCGCACGAAGCCGACAGTCTCGTCGATCGCCGCCTTGGCGATGCCGAGATCGACCGCGGCCTGGATGATCTGGAAGATGGCGCCGTCGGCCGTCGGCCTGTCATAGCCCTTGTAGCCGGGGACAAGATGCGTTTTGGGCACCTTGACATTGTCGAGCAGGACCGTGCCGGACAAAGTCGTCTTCTGTCCGAAGCTCGACCAGTCGTCGATCACCGTCAGTCCGGGCGCGCCGCGATCGGCGATGGCATACCAGGCGCGCCCCTCGTCATCGAGCGCCACGATCGGAACCAGAGGGGCAAGCAGAGCACCGCTCGAATAGAATTTCTGGCCGTTGACCACGACATGGTGGCCGGCGTCGACGAACTTTGTCTCGAAGTCGGCCGCGCGCTTGGAGCCGAACTCGGAGAACGCGTTGCCGAAGCGCGTGCCGGACAGCACCTCAGCGAAAAGCAGCTTCTTCTGCGCCTCGTCGGAGACGGTGCGGATAGCGGCGACGACGCCAAGATGGTTCTGCGGAATCTGGCCGAGCGACGGATCGGCCGCCGAGATGATGCTGATCACTTTCGACAGGGTCACATAGGAGAGCTCCGGCCCGCCATAGGCTTTCGGCACGTTGATCGACCACAGGCCGCTCTGCGAAAACGCATCGAGCTCTTCCTTCGGCCAGATGCGTTCACGATCCCGCTTGGAGGCATCCCTGGCGAATTCGGCGGCGAGTTTTTCGGCGACAGCGATTGCCTCGGCATCGGCCTTGATCACATGCGCCTTGGCAGAGGGTCGTTCGACCGGCGGGACGGCACTGCGGCTATCCGACGCCTGCCTGGATTGGATGGTCATGCTGCTGTCTCCTTGGGAAAATGTTGCGGTGGAAGCGGCGCGCCGCCGAGGTAGTAGGTTTTGATATCGGTGCGCTGGCGCAAGTCGGCAGCCGATCCTTCCAGCACGCTGACGCCGTTCTCGAGCACGGTGGCGCGGTCGGCGTATTTCAGCGCGACCGCCGAATTCTGTTCGGCAACGAGGATCGAAAGGCCTTCGTCGCGGTTGAGCCGTTTCAGGGCGCTGAAGATCTCGTCGACGATCAGCGGTGCCAGCCCCATCGACGGCTCGTCCAGAACAAAGAGTTTCGGCCGCGACATCAGACCCCGGCCGATAGCCGTCATCTGCTGCTCGCCCCCGGAAGTGAGGCCGGACCGGGTTCGCCGCTTCTCGGCGAGCCTTGGGAAAAGTG
>NZ_RZOI01001044.1:0-1547 GCF_004022645.1 Mesorhizobium sp. M4A.F.Ca.ET.020.02.1.1
GGCTTGTCGTCGGCGCGCAGTGCCTCGATCCGGGCGGCGCGTTCCTTCAGGGCCGAATTGGTCGGGTCGACGGTCAGCGCGAAGCGGGCGTTGGACAGCGTGTATTCATGGCCGCAATAGACGACCGTGTCGGCCGGCAGCGCCGCCAGCTTCTTCAGCGAAGCGTACATCACCGGCGGCTTGCACTCGAACAGCCGGCCGCAGCCCAGCGCAAACAGCGTGTCGGCGGTGAAGGCGACTTTCGAGGCCGGCAGATGGTAGGAGACATGGCCGGCGGTGTGGCCTGGCGTGGCGATGACGTCGATCCGTTCCTCGCCGAGGTGGACGACGGAGCCTTCGCCGACCGTCTCGTCGATGCCGGGGATTTTCTCCTTTTCCGCTTCCGGCCCGATGATGCGCAGCTTGAAGCGTTCCTTCAGCGCCAGATTGGCCTCGACATGGTCGACATGGTGGTGAGTGGTCAGGATCAGCGTCGGCGTCCAGCCGGTGCGCTGGATGGCGGCCAGAATCGGCGCCTCCTCGGGTGCGTCGATGATGGCGGTCTGGCCGCTCGTGGGGTCACGCACCAGCACGCCGAAATTGTCGCTGCGGCACATGAACTGTTCGATTTCGACCGGCATCGCGTCTCTCCACCAAAGCGCCGTGCGTCCAATTCGACGCACAAAGGACGCTCTAAGCTGTTTATCTGCTGCATCGCGCTTTCCGAAATCGAAACCGATTTCGGGCCGATGCAGTTGTCGCCGCAGACATAGGGCGCTTGGGCGCCGATGTCATCCGCCTTTGTTGAACTTGCAATGCTTCGAAGCTACCGTCCCGGCCATGCATTCCGATATCGTCGACCTCCGTTCCTTCTATTCGACCACGCTGGGGCGCCTGGCCGAGCGCTCGATCACCATGGCGCTGTCGTCGATCTGGGCGGCCGTGCCAAACGAGCGGCTGGTCGGGCTCGGCTACACCTTGCCGTGGCTGGAGCGGTTCGGCGCCGACGCCGAGCGCGTCTTTGCCTTCATGCCGGCGACGCAGGGGGCCGTGGTCTGGCCGACGACGGGGCCGACGGCGACCGCGCTGGTCTTCGACGAGGAATTGCCGCTGGTCGATTCCTGCATCGACCGCGTGCTGCTGGTGCACTCGCTCGAACATGTCGAAAACCCGCGCGAGACGCTGAACGAGATCTGGCGGGTGCTATCGCCTGCCGGTCGCGTCGTCATCGTCGTGCCCAACCGGCGCGGCGTCTGGGCGCGTTTCGAGCACACGCCGTTCGGCAATGGCCGGCCGTTCTCGCGCGGCCAGCTCACGGAATTGCTGCGCGAGGCGAACTTCACGCCGGCGGCGTGGTCGGACGCGCTGTTCTTCCCGCCGTCGCCGCGGCGTTTCATGATGCGGTTCCACAATGTGCTGGAGCGCGCCGGCCGGCGCTTCTGGCCGATCTTTTCCGGCGTCATCGTGGTCGAGGCGCAAAAGCGGCTCTACCAGGGCGTGCCGGTCGTGCAGCGCGCCTCGCGCCGTGTCTTCGTGCCTGTGCTGACGCCGCAAGGCGCCACCAGGCT
>NZ_RZOI01001045.1:0-1546 GCF_004022645.1 Mesorhizobium sp. M4A.F.Ca.ET.020.02.1.1
GACAATTTGGCCGAGGCCGTTGCGCTGATTCGTAGTTACCGGCCGCCTCATCATGAGGTCACCAACCGCAACCATCGTGAAGCCGTCGGCGACGTTTGTAGCTGTCGAACCGACATAATCGAACTTTCCCTGGTCTATCATGAATCTGAAACCTTGCTACACTGCCAATTATTCTTCACTGTCGCTCATGCCGTACGTCAGCGTTGCCGGATAGAGAAGGTTGATCCTGGCAACACGCTCTCCAATCGTGCTCATACCGCTTTTGTTCGCAGGTCCTCAGGTGCGACTTCCATTGGAATAGGGCAGCGATAGGCGAGGCCGCCCGTGCGCTGTTTCAGTTCCGCCTTGGCGCGGGTGATGATTTCAGGATTGCGCAGGCAATCGGCCGCCGTAGTAGCCATGGCTTTTGCGGCTAAGACCATCCCCTTGTGGGCTGCAGGGAGGTTGCCCTGCGTGACGAGTTGCCAGGTATGGAATGGCGTACCAATGGCGAAGCAGGCCGTTTGGCATTGTGCAGTCGGTACGATCCAGCTTACATCACCCACATCTGTCGAGCCCATGTCACAACCCTCGTGGGCGGGCATTGCAAGCAGTCCATCGTGCAGGAATACGTCCTTGAGTGAAATATTGTCTGGCGCAACGCTTGCCAGCACGTCGTCCTCTGTCAGGGCCGCTTCGCGGATTTCTTCCGCGAAAGCCAAGTCTGCCTCGTCGAAAGCGGGCGGACCGAGACGGCGCATGTTCTCGTACATGACATCTTGAAGTGCTTTGTTGGGTAGAACGTTCGAGCAACCGCCGATTATTTGCACCGTCATGGAAGTGTCGGTCATCATGGTAGCGGCCTCTGCAATCTTCTTCACTCGTGCGAACAGGCGTTCAGCATTTGGCAGATGCGGGGAGCGCACGGAGTAAATTGATTCCGCAAAAGCCTGCACTACGTTAGGCGCGTCACCCCCGGTGTTAGTGATAGCGTAATGCACGCGCGCGTCGGAGGGCATGTGCTCGCGCATGTAGTTCACACCGATATTCATCAGTTCCACCGCGTCTAGCGCGCTGCGCCCAAGATGAGGTGATGCGGCGGCATGGCTTGCGCGGCCCTTAAAGCGGAAGCGAGCCCCGATGGCGGCGTTCGCCGATTTGGTCAGTACCTCGTTGAGTACCGCCGGATGCCAACAGAAGGCGGCATCGAGATCGTCGAAGACGCCGGCGCGAGCCATGAAGGTCTTACCTCCGCCGGCCTCCTCGGCCGGGCAGCCGTAGTAACGCACTGTACCCGCGATGCCTTCATTTGCGAGCGCATCCTTCAACGCGACCGCAGCGAGTGCCGAGCCGGAACCTAGAAGGTTGTGCCCGCAGCCATGGCCGGGCGCACCCTTCGCCGTGGGCATGTGCTCGGTCACGCCCGAAACTTGAGCGAGATCTGCCAGCGCATCGTACTCGCCTAGAATGCCGATGATAGGGCCGCCTTTGCCATACTCGGCCACAAAGGCTGTAGCAATGCCGCCGATATTCGACGTGATGCGAAAGCCTTCGCGCTCAAGCATTG
>NZ_RZOI01001046.1:0-1544 GCF_004022645.1 Mesorhizobium sp. M4A.F.Ca.ET.020.02.1.1
AGAAAACCGGTCGCTCTCGGCCGGCTCGATCTCCAGCCGGTCGCCGAAGCGGGTGAATACGGCAAGGCTTTCGAGCAGATGATAGCCGTCGGCGCGCCTACCGGTGACATGCAGCGCAAGGTTGATCTTGGCAGGGGCAAGCCCCGTCCGGGCTTGCGTCCCGGCATCCGACGTGTCTGTTGTTGGCGAGATGGCGTTCAGTCCTTGGCCAGCCGGTATTCGCCGGTCTTCGGGTCCTTGACCAGCGTTCCCATCGTGCCGTTTGCCGCCTGTTTCTCGGTACGCCGGATCTTGGCCGTCACGCGCTCGGCTTCGCGGATGAAGGCGCGATAGCCGAAATAGGCGGCGGCGCCGATAACGACGAAGAAAATGATCTGCGGCATCCCAAAACTCCTCCCTCGAAAACGCGGCAAAAGCGGCCGGTCGGGTCGGTCAAGCGGATATGCTAGTCGCTTTCAACCCTTTTTCAAAGCCCGAAGCGCGCCCACAGCGCGCGCTCTTCCGCCGCATCGACGATGCCGCTGGCCGCCGCCGCAGCGATGTCGGGCGCCGAAAGGCGCGACCCGAACAGCCCGAAGCGCCCGAACAGCCCGCGCGGCGCGGTGATCAGTTTCAGCTCGGTCTTCGGTCCGAAGCGCGTCTTCAAAACGCCTCGCATGTCGCCCAGCGCATCGACCAGGCCGAGTTCGAGCCCTTTCTTGGCGGTCCAGAACAGGCCGGTGAACAGGTCGGGATCGTCCTTCAGCCTGGTGCCGCGCCGCTCCTTGACGAGCTCGATGAAGGTCTCGTGCACTTCGAGCTGCAGCGCCTTCAGCCGCTCGACATCTTCCTTCTTCTCCGGCTTGAACGGGTCGAGCACCGCCTTGTTCTGGCCGGCGGTATGGACGCGGCGCTCGACGCCGATCTTCTTCATCAGCTCGGGAAAGCCGAACGAGGCCGAGACGACGCCGATCGAGCCGACGATCGAGGACGGATCGGCGAAGATCTCGTCGCCGGCGACCGCGATCATATAGCCGCCGGAGGCCGCCACGTCCTCGACGAACACCAGTACCTTCTTGTTCTTCTCCACCGCGAGATCACGGATGCGCTTGAAGATCAGCCGTGACTGCACCGGCGAGCCGCCCGGCGAATTGATGGAGATGGCGACGACGGGCGCATCGAAGGAGAACGCCTTCTCAATGAGGCCGGCGGTGGACGCCAGCGACAGGCTCGGCCGGAACTGGCCGCCGCCGGCCATGATCGTGCCGTGCAGCCGGATGACCGGAACCACGACGACGGTGGAGCGCCAGGACTTCGGCAGCAGGCGGTTCAAGAGGCGTTTCACGAGGTCGGGGTCTCCGGTCACTGAAAAAGAAGCAAGATGAGGCCTCATCTTGCTGTGGGCATGTAGGAATTCGCCGGCCAACGGCAATGCCGCATGTCCGGCCGATGATCAATCGCCGAACAGCGACGCCAGTCCGTTGTTGATCATCTCGGTCCGCTCGGCTGGCCCGTTGCCTGTCTCTGCGTGCAGCATCAGCGGCGGGCGGGTCGACCGTTTTTCC
>NZ_RZOI01001047.1:0-1543 GCF_004022645.1 Mesorhizobium sp. M4A.F.Ca.ET.020.02.1.1
GCAGAGCGTAGCGGCCTGCGTGATCGCCGGCGTCTCGCTGTTCGGCGGCAGCGGCAAGGTGCGCAACGTCCTCCTTGGCGCGATCTTCATAACGATCCTGACCAACGGCATGAACCTCATCCGCGTCGAATCCTACGTGCAGCAGATCGTGCTCGGCGCAATCCTGGTTCTGGCGCTCGTTGCCGATCAGCTTCGCACCAGAATGATCGCGCGTTGAGCGCAAGCAGGGGACCTGAAATGCAAGACATCGCTAAAACGGAAGCCAACAAGAAAGTCGTCGTGGGTTTCCTCGAGACCGTCTTCGACCAACACCGGGTCGACGAAGGCATCGAACGGTTCATGGGGCCGGTCTATACCCAGCACAATCCCGGCGTGGCCAATGGCAGGGACGCGTTTGGCGCCTTCTTCCGCGATTTCTTTTCGACGCGCCCGAATGCCCGCTTCAACATCAAGCGCGTTTTTTGCGAGGGCGATTTTGTCACTGTCCACGCGCATTGGACCGAAGACGAGAACGACCGCGGCAGCGCCGTGATGGACATATTCCGCGTCGAGGACGGCCGGGTGGTCGAGCATTGGGACGTCATTCAGCCCATTCCCCAGCACCTGGCTCATTCGAACACGATGTTCTGATCCGCCCGAGTATCGAGGACTTGCGATGACACTACCTGATTGGTTGAACCTTCTCGGACGTCTCGGCGTGGCGCTCTACTTCTTGTGGTCGGTGTGGTTCAACATCGGTGCACGCGAGCATCACTACGCCGAGTTTCGCCGCATCGGCATGCCGAACGGCGAGCTGTTCTTCTGGCTTGGCGTCGCACTCGCATTGGCCGGCAGCCTGCTGTTGCTCCACGGCGCAACCGTTCCCTACGGCGCCGCGATGCTGATTCTTTTCACCCTCGCCGCGGACGCGCTCTTTCACCGCTACTGGACCTATTCCGATCCGGGTGAGGCGGTGATGCACAAATTCTTCCTGTTCGAGCATGCCGCACTCGTCGGTGGCCTGCTTGGCCTCGCCGCACCGTTCCTGTAGCCAAAGGACTTCATCAAATGTCGCTCAGTGACACAGTTCGCGCCAAGCTCGAGGCGGTCAGCGTCTCGACGCTGACGACGGTTCTTTTCAAGCGCGGGTTCCGCAGCCGGTTGATCCAGGGCGCTTTGCCGATCGGCGGAGCGGGCGTCCGCATGATCGGTCCGGCTTTCACCTTGCGCTTCATTCCCGAGCGCGAGGATCTCGACACGATGGCCGAATATGCCAAGCCAACGCATGTCCAGCGGCGCGCCATCGAGGAGTGCCCGCCCGGCCATGTGCTGGTGATCGACGCGCGCGGCGATGCAAGTGCGGCTTCGGCCGGCGACATCATGATGGCGCGCCTGAAGGCGAGGGGCTGCGCCGGCGCCGTCACCGACGGCGGCTTCCGCGACACGGCCGACATCGCCGCCCTCGGCTTCCCTGCCTACCATCAGCGTCCGGCAGCGCCTTCCACGCCCATTCGCCATCACCCGGTCGACCTCAACTTGCCGATCGGCTGCGGCGGCTTTGCCC
>NZ_RZOI01001048.1:0-1541 GCF_004022645.1 Mesorhizobium sp. M4A.F.Ca.ET.020.02.1.1
TACAAAACGAAGCCGCTCGTCCATGATGCCAGTCTCTCGCCAAACCATCGCCGGGTCCTCCGGCGAGGGAGAAAACTGTCACCTATGCAATCGGTCCATTCTGTTACCTATCTATCCGGTTCGGACACAGCGTCCCTCTCCCCGTCACCATACGGGGAGAGGGTGCCGGAAGGCAGGTGAGGGGCGCCAGCGTTCGGAAAGTGTGATGCTTGCCAGTCGTCGAGCTTTGCGCATCATCGCGAATAATGCCTACCGGAAAAACCCGGCACGGAGGCGACATGCACGACGACCGCCCGAAATCCATCCTGCGCGAATTCCTCGACGGCGAGGCGACCGGCGGCATCATCCTGATGGTGGCGGCGGCACTTGCGTTGATCGTCGCCAACTCGCCGCTCGCCCAGATCTACTTCGCCGCCCTCCACGCCTATCTCGGGCCGCTCAGCGTCGCGCACTGGATCAATGACGGGCTGATGGCGGTGTTCTTCCTGCTGGTCGGCCTGGAGATCAAGCGCGAGATACTGGACGGCCAGCTTTCGACCTGGCCGCGCCGCGTGCTGCCCGGCATTGCCGCCGCCGGCGGCATGGTGGTGCCGGCGCTGGTTTATGTCGCCATCAACAGGGATAATTCCGCCGCGATGTCCGGCTGGGCGATCCCGACCGCCACCGACATCGCCTTCGCGCTCGGCGTGCTGTCGCTGCTCGGCAATCGCGTGCCGGCCTCGCTGAAGGTATTCCTCACCGCGCTCGCCATCATCGACGATCTCGGCGCCGTCATCATCATCGCGCTGTTCTACACCAGCGGCCTGTCGCTCGCCTATCTCGGCGCCGCCTTCGCGGTCATCGCCGTGCTTGTCGTGCTCAACCGCATGCGGGTTATGAACCTGATCCCCTATCTCCTGCTCGGCGCCGTGCTTTGGGTGTTGGTGCTGAAATCGGGCGTGCACGCGACGCTTGCCGGCGTGGCGCTGGCGCTCACCATCCCGCTCGAGCGCGCCGCCGGCATCAGCCACGACCTCGAGCAGTCGCCGCTGCACCGGCTGGAGCACGGCCTGCACAAGCTCGTGCCCTTCCTCGTCATCCCGATCTTCGGCTTCGCCAATGCCGGCGTATCGCTTGCCGGCCTGAGCATGGCCGCCTTGGTCGAGCCGCTGACGCTGGGCGTCGCCGCCGGCCTGGTTCTCGGCAAGCTGGTCGGCGTGTTTGGCTCATCGGCGCTCGCCATCCGGCTCGGCCTTGCCGACCTGCCGGTCAATGCCGGTTGGCTGCACATGATCGGTATTTCGCTGCTCTGCGGCATCGGCTTCACCATGAGCCTGTTCATCGGCCTGCTCGCCTTTGCCAGCGATGTGGCGCTGCAGGACGCGGTCAAGGTCGGCATCCTCGCCGGTTCGCTGGTCGCCGCGCTGCTCGGCGCGGCAGTGCTGCTGGCCGCGCCGTCGGCTGCGGGTGAGGCGGACGAAGACTAGCTTGGCGGCAGGCCGAAGCCCGCGAACAGTTGAGGTCCGAGCGGCGGCACATAGATCGTCAGGCAAGCGATTGCG
>NZ_RZOI01001049.1:0-1540 GCF_004022645.1 Mesorhizobium sp. M4A.F.Ca.ET.020.02.1.1
TCCTCGGGCAGCAGCGAGGCGCGCACCGAGACGTCGCGCCAGGCATCGTCCTCCGCCATTTCGGAGCCGAGGCCGGCCCGCGCCCGCGTCAGCATGCGGCGGAACTCGGCAAGGTCGGGCACGACCGAGGCCAGCCCCTCGATGCGGCAGCGGACGACAAACTCCTGATAGAGCACGCCGACGACGCGAAAACCCGCGTCGGGCTCGGCCAGCACGGCGCCGAGCACGCGGTCCATCCGTTCGCGCCGCTCGGCCAGGTCCTCGGCGCTCGGTGCCGGCTCGGCCGGCTCGGGGCGAATCTCCAGCGCCGCCGACTTCGCCGCCATCAACTGGTCGAGCAGGTCGGGCGAGGGCGCCCGGCGCAGCGGCCGCACCGTCTCGGGCGGCGGCGCGGCGAGGATGATCGCGCGCGCGTCCTCCAACGCGGCCTCCGGCAGCGGCATCAGGCGCGGCGTGCCGTTGCGCGGTTTTGTATCGGTCGGGCCGATGCGCAGGCCGAGCGGCCGGCGCGACAGCGCGGGACCCAGCGCCATGAACTGGCCGCGCTCGAGGTCGCGAAAGGCTTCCGCCTGCCGCCGCTCCATGCCGAGCAGATCGGCGGCGCGCGCCATGTCGATGTCGAGGAAGGTGCGGCCCATCAGGAAGTTGGAGGCTTCCGCCGCGACGTTCTTGGCAAGCTTCGCCAGCCGCTGCGTGGCGATGATGCCGGCAAGCCCGCGCTTGCGGCCGCGGCACATCAAATTGGTCATCGCGCCGAGCGAGAGTTTTCGCGCCTCGTCCGAAACCTCGCCCGCCACCGCGGGCGCGAAGAGCTGCGCCTCGTCCACCACCACCAGCATCGGATACCAGTGGTCGCGCGCGACCTCGAACAGCCCGCCGAGGAAGGCGGCGGCGCGCCGCATCTGGTTCTCGGCGTCGAGCCCTTCGAGGTTGAGCACGGTGGAGACGCGGTGGATGCGCGCCCGCTCGCCGGCCGCCTGCAGGCCGCGCTCGGTATGCTCCTCGGCATCGATCACCAGATGGCCGAAGCGCTCGGCGAGCGAGACGAAGTCGCCCTCGGGATCGATGATGGTCTGCTGCACCCAGGGCGCGCTCTGTTCGAGCAGCCGGCGCAAGAGATGCGACTTGCCGGAGCCGGAATTGCCCTGCACCAGAAGGCGGGTCGCCAAAAGCTCCTCGAGGTCGAGCGCCGCCGTGGCCCCCGCGCTCGTCTCGCCCATCTCGATCGCAACCGTCATCTGTCGACTCGAAAAAGTTTCCCTGCGGGCCTTATCAACCGAAGCGCGGCGGGTCGAGCGCGCCGGACATGGACGGGCCGTTGTTCCCCAGCTCTTCGGTGACCGCTTACGCCTGGTCGCGCAAACCCCGAGCACGCAGCCAAGCTCTGCTTGACCATTGCCAAGCCCGGCGACATTGTGGATCACAAGTTGCAGTTCCTTAGCCAAGTGGTCGTGGCAAATGGATTTTCGCGACGCCATCGATCGGTCGCTGGCCTGGGCCGGCGGATGGTTCGACTATGCCGCCACGCCGTGGTTCGTCT
>NZ_RZOI01000104.1:0-11970 GCF_004022645.1 Mesorhizobium sp. M4A.F.Ca.ET.020.02.1.1
CGAAGGTGGCGGTCATCTTGTTGTGGTCGGCTTCGATATAGTCGGGCACGTCGCGCTCGGCGAGAGCGACCGATTCCAGCACGATGACGAGCTGCTTCGACTTCTCGCGCACCTCGACGACGTCGCCCGGCTTGCAGCGATACGAGCCGATGTTGACGCGCTTGCCGTTGACGTTGACGTGGCCGTGGTTGACGAACTGGCGGGCGGCGAAAATGGTCGGCACGAACTTGGCGCGGTAGACGACCGCGTCGAGACGCGACTCGAGCAGGCCGATCAGGTTCTCCGAGGTGTCGCCCTTGCGGCGGTCCGCCTCTTCATAGACCTTGCGGAACTGCTTTTCCGAAACGTCGCCATAGTGGCCCTTCAGCTTCTGCTTGGCGCGCAGCTGCAGACCGAAGTCGGAAAGCTTGCCCTTGCGGCGCTGGCCGTGCTGGCCGGGGCCGTATTCACGCTTGTTGACCGGGGACTTCGGGCGGCCCCAGATGTTTTCGCCGAGACGGCGGTCGATCTTGTATTTCGCGGATTCGCGCTTGCTCATCGCATTCCCTTTCAAAACAATACACCCGGAACCTCATGCTCCGAGTGAAGGAAACGCGCCCTCCTCTGGCCTCCGTTTTCGAGACCTGACAGGGTTTTCCACGCAACGCGACGGAAAACCCACGGGACACGTCAGTTAACAAGGCCGGGGAAGAAACAATCGAACTTCCGTCTGCCTTGCGCATAAAGAAAACCACCGGGCATTGCGGCCCGGTGTTGGCGCGCTGATTAAACGGAGATTTAGGCGGTGTCAAGCTTGTGCGTGGCACTGCGGACCAATCACCGAGAGCCCGCGGCCCCGCAGGCGGGTTCTTGCTTTTCTTCCCCAAGTGCAGCGAGATCAGCTCTTGGATTTCTTCTCGGGCAAGCCCTTGCGCCTGGTCTCGGCGAATTCCTCGAGCTGCTTTTCGCTCATCGATTCGTACATTCCCTTCGAGGCGCCCTTGAGCTCGCTCTTCTTGGTGTCGCCGCGTTTTGCCGACAGCGCCGCGCCAGCGGCCTTTTGCTGAGCTTTCGATGTGGCAGGCATGGTCGTTTCTCCCAATTGACTATGGGAGGGAACGCAGCCGCCCAGCCGATGTTCCTGCCGTCAAGGGATCGTCAGACCAAAACCCTGCATCAGCCGGCCGATGGCGAAATCAGACTTGCCGGAGGTGAAGACGGCAATGTCGGGCTCGCCTTGCGACGATCCGTTGACCGGCGGGAGCAAGGACATGGCGCGGCGGGCTATGGCTTCGGCCGGATCGATCCAGTCCACCGGCCAGGGCGCGGTCTTGCGCATGCGGTTGACCAGGAACGGATAGTGCGTGCAGGCAAGCACGACGATGTCGGTGCGCTGCCCGTCGCGTTCGAGGAAGCAGGGCGCGATCTCGCTGCGTACAGCCTCCTCGTCGACAAAGCCCTCGCGCATGTAGACTTCGGCCAGCCCCGCCAGATTGTTGCTGCCGACGAGGCGGACGTGGCATTTCTGCGCCCATTTGCTGATCAGGTCGCGCGTGTACTGCCGCTTCACCGTGCCCGGCGTCGCCAGCACCGAGACTAGGCCGGAGCGGGTGCGCTCCGCCGCCGGCTTGACCGCCGGCACCGTGCCGATGAAGGGGTGACCGGGGAACCTGTTGCGCAGCGCTTCGATCACCAGCGTCGATGCGGTGTTGCAGGCGATAACCGAGATCGCCGGCGAAAACCGGTCGAGCAGCCTGGCGAAGAGATCGAGTATGTGCGTGCGCAGCGCCGGCTCCTCCCAGGCGCCGAAGGGAAAGGCCGCGTCGTCGGCGACATAGACGAAGCGCCGGTCGGGCATCAGCACGCGCGCCTCGCGCAGCACCGTGAGGCCGCCAACACCGGAATCGAACATCAGGATCGGCCGGTCAGTCATTGTCGGTGCCCTTGCCGCCCAGCGGCGCGTCATTGTCGTCGCCATTGGTGCTGTGCGCCTGGCCCGCTTCCGCCTTGCGGGCGCGCGCGGCAGCGGCGGGCAGCCGTCTCGGATCGTCGCCGGGGGAACCGTCGCCGCGCGGCATCGCCGGCGAAAATCTGTCCAGCGACGAGATGATGCCCCTTAGCACCTTCAGTTCCGGCTCGGCGAAACCGGCGCGCGTCAGCACGGCACGCAGATTGTCGACCATCTTCGGTTTCTTCCCTTCCGGGCGGAAATAGCCGCGCGCCTCCAGCGCGCCTTCAAGATAGGTGAACAGGCTCTGCAACTGTTCCTTGGTCGCCGGCACGAGTTCCGGTCCGGAGAAGTTGGTTTGGGTCTCGTCATCCAGCCCCGACTTCATCCATTCATAGGACATCAACAGCACCGCCTGGGCGATGTTGAGCGACGAAAAGCCAGGATCGACCGGAAAGGTGACGATCTCGTCGGCGAGCCCGACTTCCTCATTGTAGAGGCCGAAGCGTTCGCGGCCGAACAGAATGCCGGTGCGCTGCCCGGCACGCTGCCGCGTCCTCAGCGCCCTGCCCGCCTCGACCGGTCCGCGCACGGCCTTGAAGCCGTCGCGCTCGCGCGCCGTCGTGGCGAAGACGAAATTGAGATCGGCGATCGCCGAGGCGAGATCGTCGAAGACCCGCACCGCATCGATGACATGATCGGCGCGGCTTGCCGCGGCGCGCGCCTTCTCGCTCGGCCAGCCGTCGCGAGGATTGACCAGCCTGAGCTCGGCAAGACCGAAATTGGCCATGGCGCGCGCGACCATGCCGATGTTCTCGCCAAGCTGCGGCTCGACCAGGATGATCGCCGGACCTGCTGCGGGGGTATCGTTAGGATCTTCGTTGGCTGGCATGGGCGTCAATGAACTGCTGTTTGCGGCATTTCGGCGACCCCTGCCATATTCGGCCGTGAAAATGAAGCTTTGGCAAAGAACGGCATGAAGTCGCGGGCGGATCGGCGTTTGCGCGCTCAAAAGGCCTTTGATATACGCTGCGCATCCCCGGCCGAAAGCCATGCGGGCAAGGCCGTTCCGATCCCCAGCAACGAGGCATTCTTTCCATGGCGAAGATCAAGGTGGCGAACCCGGTCGTCGAACTCGACGGCGACGAGATGACCCGCATCATCTGGCAGTTCATCAAGGACAAGCTGATCCACCCCTATCTCGACCTCAAGCTCGACTATTACGATCTCGGCATCGAGCACCGCGACGCCACCAACGACCAGGTGACGATCGACTCGGCCAACGCCATCAAGAAATACGGCGTCGGCGTGAAATGCGCGACGATCACTCCCGACGAGCAGCGCGTCGAGGAATTCAAGCTGAAGAAGATGTGGAAGTCGCCGAACGGCACGATCCGCAACATCCTCGGCGGCACCATCTTCCGCGAACCGATCATCATGAAGAACGTGCCGCGCCTGGTGCCGGGCTGGACCAAGCCGATCATCGTCGGCCGCCACGCTTTCGGCGACCAGTACCGCGCCACCGACTTCCGCTATCCCGGCAAGGGCAAGCTGACGATCAAGTTCGTCGGCGAGGACGGCACCGTGATCGAGCACGACGTGTTCGACGCGCCGGCCGCCGGCGTCGCCATGGCCATGTACAATCTGGACGAATCGATCCGCGAGTTCGCCCGCGCCTCGCTGAACTACGGCCTGCTGCGCAACTATCCGGTCTATCTTTCGACCAAGAACACCATCCTCAAGGCCTATGACGGCCGCTTCAAGGACATCTTCCAGGAAGTCTACGAGCAGGAATTCGAGGCCGAGTTCAAGGCCAAGAAACTCTGGTACGAGCACCGGCTGATCGACGACATGGTGGCCTCCAGCCTGAAATGGTCGGGCGGCTATGTCTGGGCCTGCAAGAACTACGACGGCGACGTTCAGTCGGACACGGTGGCGCAAGGCTTCGGCTCGCTCGGCCTGATGACCTCGGTGCTGATGACGCCAGACGGCAAGACCGTGGAAGCGGAGGCCGCGCACGGCACCGTCACCCGCCACTACCGCCAGCACCAGAAGGGCGAGGAGACCTCGACCAACTCGATCGCCTCGATCTTCGCCTGGACGCGCGGTCTCGCGCACCGCGCCAAGCTCGACGACAATGCCGAACTGAAACGCTTCGCCGAGACCTTGGAAAAGGTCTGCATCCAGACGGTGGAGTCCGGCTTCATGACCAAGGACCTATCGCTGCTCATCGGCCCCGACCAGCCCTGGCTGTCGACCACCGGTTTCCTCGACAAGATCGACGAGAACCTACAGAAGGCCATGGGGTAAGAACCCAAATTTCGACATGCCGAAGGCTCCGAAAGGAGCCTTCGCTTTTTGGGCAGCAACACGAGCGGAAGCAAGGGGCTGACGATGAGCAAGCCAATCCTGTACGGCGCCGACTACAGCGTCTATGTCCGCATCGCGCGGCTGGCGCTGGAAGAGAAAGGCATCGGCTACGACCTCGTGCCCGTCGATGTCTTTGCCCCGGAAGGCGTTCCGGCCTGGTATCTTGAACATCATCCGTTCGGCCGCATCCCGGCTTTCGAGCGTGACGGCTTTCGCCTGTTCGAGGCGAGCGCGATCGCCCGCTATGCCGACGAGGCCTTCGACGGCCCGGCGCTGCAGCCAAAAGACGCGCGCAGCCGGGCAAGGATGAACCAGATCACCGGCCTGCTCGACGCCTATGGCTACCGCGCCATGGTCTGGGATGTCGCCGTCGAGCGGCTGGAGCAAAATCCGCCCGACGAGGCCCTGATCGCCAAGGGCCTGTCGCAAGCGGAAGCTGTGCTGCGGACACTGTCGGCGCTGAAGGCCGACGGGCCGTGGCTGCTGGGGTCGCAACTGACCCTTGCCGACCTGCACGCGGCACCGATCGTCGGCCATTTCGTCAAGGTCGCAGAAGGGCGTGAATTGCTTGCCCGATTTGCCGACATCAGCGACTGGTATGCGCGCTTCGCCGATCGCGCGAGCTTCGCCAGGACCGAACAGGCGGGCTGATGCGCGCCGTCCATGTCAGCTATGCGACGCCGAACCTGTCGCAGGCCGGCAAGCTGCTGCTGAAGAGCGCGCGCCGCTTAGGCCTCGACAGTCATCTCTATACGCCGGACCACCCGGTGCTGGTCGACCTGGCGCGAAAATACCCATCGATCATGGCCGCGCCGCGCGGCGCCGGCTACTGGCTGTGGAAGCCGTTCATCACCCTGGACATGATGAACCGCGTGCCGGACGGCACGCCGGTCCTCTACAGCGACGCCGCACTGACTTTCATTGCCGACCCGGCGCCTCTGATCGCGCTTTCCAGCCAGCACCCGGTATGCCTGTTCAAGATGGGCGGCCGGATGCTGCAGGGCGCCTGGACCAAGCGCGACTGCTTTGTCGAAATGGATGCCGACCGGGAGGAGTTCTGGTCGCTGCCGCAGCTATGGGCCGGCATGCAGCTCTACCGCGCCGGGCCGGAAGCGAGGGCTTTCCTCAAGCTGCTGGCGACGGCCATGGCGAGCGAGGTTCGCCTGACCGACATGCCGAACATCCACGGCCTTCCCAACCTGCCCGGCTTCGTCGAGCATCGGCATGATCAATCGGTGCTGACGATCCTTGCCAGGCAGCAGGGCGCCGCCATTTTTCGCAGCCCGTCGCAGGAGTGGCACGATCCATCGGCGCCGGCGAGCGAGCAGCCGTTCGGCCAAACGGTGTTTGTGCACCGCAGGCGAAACCTCCCCTATTTCAGGTGGCTTTACAGGCGCCTGCGTCAGAAATACACGGCCGGCCAAGGCTTCCTTTGATCATGCCCGATCTCTCGCGAGAGCCCGGCGGCATTCAAGCTTCCGCACCATAGTCTGAGGGCCCGTTCAGTCGGGCAGATAGATTTCCGCCTTCATGAAGGTCTTCGCGCGGCCTGTGATGCGCACACGGTCTCCGGCCAGCTCGCACAATAAGTGACCGCCGCGCTGCGAGCACTGGAAAGCCGACAGCTCCGTCTTGCCGAGCTTTTCGGACCAATAGGGTATCAGCGTCGCGTGGATGGAGCCGGTCACCGGATCTTCGGGAATGCCCGCGCCGGGCGCGAAGTAGCGGGACACGAAATCATGGGTCTCGCCGCGCGCGGTGACGACCACGCCGAGAGGGTGGAACGTCGCAATCCCGGACAGGTCCGGGACAAAGGAGCGCACGGCGGCTTCGTCGGCCAGCTCGACGAACAGGTTCTCGAAGTTGCGGAAGCTCGCAACCGGGCGCGCCGAAACGGTATCCTGAAGCGCGGACGCCAACTCGGCGTCGACGGGCTGCGGCGGAAAGCAGGGCAGATCGAGCTGGTAGGCGCCGTCGCGCCCGGAAACCCTCAGCTCGCCCACCCGCGTGGCGAAGGCCATGTCGCCGGCGATATCATGTTCCTGGGCTAGCACATGGGCGGTGGCCAGCGTGGCGTGGCCGCAGAAGTCGGCTTCATGGACCGGGGTGAACCAGCGCAGATCCCAGCCCTTGCCGTTCGGCCGCGCAAAGGCGGTCTCGGCAAGGTTGTTCTCGTTGGCGATGGCCTGCATGACATCTTCCGGCGGCCAGTCCTCCAGGATGAGGACGGCGGCCGGATTGCCGTGGAAGGCTCGGTCGGCGAAAGCGTCGACCTGGTACATGGTCAGTGTCGTCACTTCGCGCTCCCGGGATGGCTAGCGTGACTGCGCGGCGACCTCAAGCGAGGTCACGCCGCTTCCAGCGCCGCCTTCACCGCCGCGATCGCGTCCTCGGCCTTCGAGGCGTCGGGACCGCCGGCCTGGGCCATATCGGGCCGGCCGCCACCACCCTGCCCGCCAAGCGCGGCGGACGCCACGCGCACCAGGTCGACGGCGCTGAAGCGGGTGGTCAGGTCGTCGGTGACGCCGACGACGACACTTGCCTTGTTGTCCTCGCCGGCGCCGACGAAGACGACGACGCCGGAGCCGAGCGACTTCTTGCCGGCATCCGCCAGCGGCTTCAGGTCCTTCGGCGCCACACCGGAGACTGCCTTGCCGAGGAAGCCGACGCCGGCGATGGTTTCGTTCTCGGCCGGCACGCCGGCCGGCGAACGGTCACCCAGCGCCAGCCTCTTGCGCGCTTCGCTAAGCTCCTTCTCGAGCTTCTTGCGCTCTTCGAGCAGCGTCTCGACACGCGCGGTCACGTCGGCCGGCGAGATCTTCAGCGTCGAAGCGATCGCCTTCAGCCGCCTGTCCTGCTCGTCGAGATGCCTGCGCGCCGCCTCGCCGGTCAGCGCCTCGATGCGGCGCACGCCGGCGGCGACCGCGCTGTCCGACACGATGCGCACCAGGCCGATATCGCCGGTCGCCCGGACATGGGTGCCGCCGCAGAGCTCGACCGAATAGGGGCGGTTCGCCTTGGCGCCATGCAGGCCGGTGCCCATCGACACGACGCGCACCTCGTCGCCGTATTTTTCGCCGAACAGCGCCATGGCGCCCTCGGCAATGGCATCATCGACCGACATCAGGCGTGTCGACACCGGGCTGTTCTGCACGACGATCTCGTTCGCCATGCGCTCGACCTCCTCGAGTTCATCGGCCGAGATCGGCTTGTTGTGCGAGATGTCGAAGCGCAGGCGCTCGGGCGCGACCAGCGAGCCCTTCTGCGCGACATGGGTGCCCAGCACCTCGCGCAGCGCCTCGTGGATGAGGTGCGTCGCCGAATGGTTGGCGCGCAGCCTGGAGCGGCGCGCATGGTCGACCTTGAGCTCGACGGCAGCGCCGGTCTTGACCGTGCCGCTTGCCACCCGGCCGAGATGCACGAACAGGCCGTCGGCCTTCTTCTGCGTGTCGGTGATCGCTATCGAGAAGCCTTCGCCGGAAACAATGCCGGTGTCGCCCATCTGGCCGCCGGATTCGCCGTAGAACGGCGTCTGGTTGACGATCACGGCAACCGTGTCACCCTGCGCGGCGCTGTCGACGGCCTTGCCGTCCTTGACCAGCGCCAGGACCAGGCCCTCCGCCTGCTCGGTCTCATAGCCGAGGAAATCGGTGGCGCCGGTCTGCTCGCGCACCGAAAACCACACCGTCTCGGTGGCCGCGTCGCCGGAACCCGCCCAGCTCTTGCGCGCCTCGGCCCGTTGCCGCTCCATCGCATCGGTAAAGCCGGCCAGATCGACCGAGATGCTGCGCTGGCGCAGCGCATCCTGCGTCAGGTCGAGCGGGAAGCCGTAAGTGTCGTAGAGCTTGAAGGCCGTCTCGCCATCCAGCATGTCGCCGGCGCCGAGCTTTTCGGTTGCCTCCGAGAGCAGGCCGAGGCCGCGCGCCAGCGTCTTGCGGAAGCGGGTCTCTTCCAGCTTCAGCGTTTCGGTGATCAGCGCCTCGCCGCGCCCCAGCTCCGGATAGGCCTGAGCCATCTCGCGCACCAGCGCCGGCACCAATTTCCACATCAGCGGCTCGCTGGCGCCGAGCAGCTGCGCATGGCGCATGGCGCGGCGCATGATACGGCGCAGCACATAGCCGCGGCCCTCATTCGACGGCAGCACGCCGTCGGCCACCAGGAAGCAGGACGACCGCAGATGGTCGGCGATGACGCGGAACGATGCGACGGTGTCCGCATCCGGACCGCGCCCGAGCGCCGATGAGGCGGCATCGATCAGATGGCGGAACAGGTCGGTCTCGAAGACGCTTTCCACCCCTTGCAGGATGGACGCCATGCGCTCGAGGCCCATACCGGTGTCGATCGACGGGCGCGGCAGGTCGATGCGCTCTTCCTTGGTCACCTGTTCATACTGCATGAACACCAGGTTCCAGAATTCCAGGAACCGGTCGCCGTCCTCTTCCGGGCTGCCGGGAGGGCCGCCCCAGATGTGTTCGCCGCGGTCGATGAAGATCTCCGAGCACGGCCCGCAGGGTCCGGTGTCGCCCATTGCCCAGAAATTGTCGGAGGTCGGGATGCGGATGATGCGGTCGTCGGTGAAGCCGGCGATCTTCTTCCAGTAGCCGGCGGCCTCATCGTCGGTGTGGTAGACCGTGACCAGCAGCTTGTCTTTCTTTAGCCCGAACTCCCTGGTGATCAGGTTCCAGGCAAGCTCGATGGCGCGTTCCTTGAAATAGTCGCCGAAGGAGAAATTGCCGAGCATCTCGAAGAAGGTCAGGTGACGCGCGGTGTAGCCGACATTGTCGAGGTCGTTGTGCTTGCCGCCGGCGCGCACGCTCTTCTGGGCGGTGGTGGCGCGCGAATAGGGCCGCTTCTCCAGGCCGGTGAAGACGTTCTTGAACTGCACCATGCCGGCGTTGGTGAACATCAGCGTCGGATCGTTGCGCGGCACCAGCGGGCTCGACGCGACGACCTCGTGACCCTCCTTGCGGAAATAGTCGAGGAATGTCGACCGGATCTCGTTCACGCCACTCATGGATGCTTGCCTTTTCGAGAGAACCGCCGGGGGTGCCGGCGGCAAAATGGACATGGCCTTTTAGCGATCACGCCGCAGCCTGTCCAGAAACACGGAACTGGAGGAAAGTCCGGTTGTTGCCGGCTCTAGCCGGGCATCGCCCGAAACGAAAACCGCCGGCACAAGGCCGGCGGTTCGGGACGCAGTACTAAAGAACTCAATTACATAAGCAGATATTAATAAACCGAGATTGTGGCACCTACATGGCGCCGGCTTCGTCCTCGAAACCGTCGTCACCGCCGCCCTCGGAGCCGCCATTCTCGAGGAACTTCTCGGCGATCAGCCCGGCATTCTGCCTGAGCGCCATTTCGATCTCGCGCGCTGTGTCGGGATTGTCGCGCAGGAACAGTTTTGCGTTCTCGCGGCCCTGGCCGAG
Organism: Mesorhizobium sp. M4A.F.Ca.ET.020.02.1.1; assembly: GCF_004022645.1. Classification (NCBI taxonomy): domain Bacteria; kingdom Pseudomonadati; phylum Pseudomonadota; class Alphaproteobacteria; order Hyphomicrobiales; family Phyllobacteriaceae; genus Mesorhizobium; species Mesorhizobium sp. M4A.F.Ca.ET.020.02.1.1. The sequence continues at coordinate 9,727 of NZ_RZOI01000104.1, forward strand.
ACGCTGCGAATTGTAGGAGAACCAGGCGCCGGATTTCTCGACCACGCCGGCCTTGACGCCGAGGTCGACCAGCTCGCCGGTCTTGGAGACGCCCTCGCCATACATGATGTCGAACTCGACCACCTTGAAGGGCGGCGCCAGCTTGTTCTTGACCACCTTGACGCGGGTCTGGTTGCCGACGACCTCGTCGCGGTCCTTGACCGAGCCGATGCGGCGGATGTCGAGGCGGACCGAGGCGTAGAACTTCAGCGCGTTGCCGCCGGTCGTCGTCTCGGGCGAGCCGAACATGACGCCGATCTTCATGCGGATCTGGTTGATGAAGATGACCATGGTGTTGGAGCGCGAGATCGAGGCGGTCAGCTTGCGCAGCGCCTGGCTCATAAGGCGGGCCTGCAGGCCGGGCAGCGCATCGCCCATCTCACCTTCGATTTCGGCGCGCGGCGTCAGCGCGGCGACCGAATCGACCACCAGCACGTCGATGGCGCCGGAGCGCACCAGCGTATCGCAGATCTCCAGCGCCTGCTCGCCGGTGTCGGGCTGCGAGATCAGCAGGTTTTCGAGGTCGACGCCGAGCTTGCGGGCATAAACCGGATCGAGGGCGTGCTCGGCATCGACGAAGGCGCAGATGCCGCCTTTCTTCTGGGCTTCCGCCACCGTGTGCAGCGCCAGCGTCGTCTTGCCCGAGCTTTCCGGCCCGTAGATCTCGATGATGCGGCCGCGCGGCAGGCCGCCGACGCCGAGCGCGATGTCGAGGCCGAGCGAGCCGGTCGGCACGGTTTCGATCTCGACCACCTGCTCATTGGCGCCGAGGCGCATGATCGAGCCCTTGCCGAAGGCGCGCTCGATTTGCGACAGCGCCGCGTCCAGAGCCTTTGATTTGTCCACTGCCTTATCCTCTACAAGCCGCAAAGTATTCTGAGCCATGATACATCACCCCTTGGTCGTCAATGAAGGCCGGACAATCCGTGATCCCTGCCATTTTGTACCTTTTTTGTTCTCGTTTGGCAAGAGGCATCAAGTTGCTGAAAAACAATCAATATCTTGATCTGTTCTATTTATGTCCCACAACACACGGCGGCGGCGTCGTCCAATCGGCCATGCAGGGTTCCGTTGTCCGGCCGGCCCGAATCGCGGCGCTGATTGCGGGGCGGCGCGGAGAAACCTAGTGTGCGCGGCCGGACAATCAACAAAGGTATCGACGCCACGATGGTGAAGTCCCCCAACATCCTTGCCGTGGGCGGCGCCCATATCGACCGGCGGGGCCAGGTGTCGGGCCCTTACGTGCCGGCTGCCTCGAATCCCGGCACCATGCGCGAGGATGTCGGCGGCGGCGTCTTCAACGCGTTGCGCAGTGTGGTCAGGCGCGGCGTCTCGGCCTCGCTGCTGTCGATGCGCGGCGGCGACGCCGCGGCCGAGACTGTGTCGACGGCGATCGCGAGCGCCGGCATCGTCGACCTGTCGGCGGTGTTCCTCGACCGCACGACGCCGAGCTACACGGCGCTGATCGACCGCGACGGCGAGCTGATCGTCGGCTTTGCCGACATGGCGCTCTACGACCTCGCCTTCCCCAAGCAGATCCGCCGCGCCAAGGTGCGCGAGGCGATCGCTTCCGCCGATGCCCTCCTATGCGACGCGAACCTGCCGTCCGCGGCGCTGGAACGGCTGGTGGCGCAAGCCGCCGGCAAGCCGATCTTCGCCATCGCCATCTCGCCGGCCAAGGTGGTGCGGCTGATGCAGGTGCTGGGCAGCCTGGCCGTGCTGTTCATGAACCGGCGCGAGGCCGGCGCCCTTGCCGGCCTGGGCGACGATGCGAATGGCCACGATCTGGTCGGCGGGCTGCGGCGCGCCGGGCTCAGGAGTGGCGTGGTGACGGCCGGCGGCGAGCCGGTGCTCGGCTTCGACGGCGAGGGCCTGTTCTCCATCGCCCCGCCCGCCCCGCGTAGGATCGCCGACGTCACCGGCGCCGGCGATGCGCTGACCGGCGCGACGGTCGCCGCTCTGCTCAATGGCCTGCCGCTGCGCGCGGCACTGCGCGAAGGCATTGCCGCCTCCATCCTGGCCATCGAAAGCACCGAGGCGGTACCCGCCTTCAGCGCCGCCAACTTCGCGCAAATGCTGGCCCTTGTGCCGGGGGCGCTGGAAGTGGCATGAGGGCGGCCGGAGCGCCGCGCGCTCCGTATTGGAGACCATCATGACGCCCGAAACCGCCCGCCCCTTCATCGATATCCATCCGCCGGTGGCGGA
>NZ_RZOI01001050.1:0-1533 GCF_004022645.1 Mesorhizobium sp. M4A.F.Ca.ET.020.02.1.1
CCTTCATGCGGATCGTCGCCAAGGTCTGATTTTCTGTTTCCGTTTCAAGAAGGCAAGCCGACCAACCGGCTCGCCTTTTTCATGTCTTGCGGCCCGTTACATCGGCCCGGGCATCATCTTGGTCGGCTTCTCCAGCATCGGGAACTCGGCCTTGCTGCATTTCACCGTCGGGTTGGTCGGGCTGAACACGCCGTTCGGATTGTCCTTGAACCAGGCGTGAAGATCGTAGTGGACGAACTCCTTCGGAATCAGGGGGTAGTGTCCCTCCATCGGTCCCATGAATTTCTGGCCGAATAGCGTGGGTGCTTCCTTGACGTCCGGCGTCAGCGGCACCAGCCATTCCACCCCGACCAGTTTCAGGCCTTTCTTGGTCGGCTCGTAGATCAGCACATTGGGGTGCATCGGATCGAGCTTTTTCCCGACGCTGGGAACGTTGACGAAATGGATGCCCATGGCGCCTTTCGGATAGTCCATCGTGCCGGGTATCTTTTCGCCGGTGAAGTAGACGCACCCGACAGTAGACAGATAGAGGTCGCGGATGGCGGCGGTGTAGTCCTCATATTTGGCGAGCGACTTTTTCAAGGCCTCGATGTCGGCCTTGCTGGCATCCTCGGCCTGAGCCGTGGCCACGCCAAGCCAGGCGCCAATGAGACCCGTCAAAGCGAGGACACCGAAGCGAGCTGTTTTCGTCATGCATTCCTCCCAGAATTCTGATCTGGCCGTGCAAGACCGAGGCGTCGAACTTCTTGATTGCGCGGCCGATTGTTCCGCCCCGTCCCCTCAGGAACGCTCCGATGCTATTCCTTTCCATGATCCCGGAAAAGCAGTCCGTTAGAACTAGCTAATTCTTCAGGATGACTTGGTGAACTGAAGACTGCCAATGTCGGCTCAAAACAAAAACGGCCCCCGTGGGGGCCGTTTTCACGTTCGATGCCAGGCGGCTCAGGTGAGCGGCGACAGCTGGATCTCGACACGGCGGTTCTGGGCGCGGCCCTGGGCCGTCGCATTGGACGCGACCGGACGGGTCTTGCCGAAGCCGGTGACGGCGAAGCGGCGCGAATCGACGCCTTGCCCCGACAGATAGTTGGCGACCGCCAGCGCGCGGCGCTGCGACAGATCGAAATTGTGTTCGTCGCCGCCCGTCGAATCGGTGTGGCCGAAAACATCGACCGTGGTCTGGCGGAACTTGTTCAGCACCAGCGCCACCGAATTCAACACCGGATAGAAGCCGGGCTTCACCGCGTCCTGGTCCACGTTGAAGGTGATGTCGGACGGCATGTTGAGGATGATCTGGTCGCCGGTGCGGGTGACGCTGACGCCGGTGCCCTGGAGCTGGCGGCGCAACTCGGCCTCGTTCTGGTCCATGGTGGCGCCAATTGCGCCGCCGGCGAGCGCGCCGATGCCGGCGCCGATCAGCGCGTTGCGGCGGTCGTTGCCGCCGGCCAAAAGGCCAAGCCCGGCACCCGCGATCGCGCCAAGGCCGGCGCCGGCCGCCGTGTTGGAAACCTTCTGCTCACCGGTGTAGGGATCGGT
>NZ_RZOI01001051.1:0-1526 GCF_004022645.1 Mesorhizobium sp. M4A.F.Ca.ET.020.02.1.1
GCGCTAGCATGAATAAATTCTAAAAACCCCTTCCCCCGCCAAATCACCGCCTATAGGTGGGATGCCGGCCCACGTAAGCAAGCACAAGCGGAGGAAAACCGCAAAAATGTGACAGCTGCCGTTGTACAAACGGAAGTGAAGTCGACACAATCTACGCACTTCATAGCAGATACGGACGGGCAGCGTTAAAATTTCATGAAACGCCGGCCCGCATCGCGCAGGCGCTTTGACGCAACCCCACCAGGAAACGGTGGCGGGGCGCCGATGCTTGCTTTAAAAACATCTCTTCCCACCGACCGAGAGGCTGACCATGGCAATGAGAGCCGACGACCTGATCGACCGCCGCCGCTTGCGCCGCAAATTGACGTTCTGGCGTGTTGCTGCGCTCGCAGTCGCGGCCGTCGCGTTGATCGCCCTGTCGAGCTGGGTCTATCGCGACGACTTCACCGGCCAGGCTGTCGACCACATTGCCAAGGTCAGGATCGAAGGCACCATCACCGAAGACGAGGAGTTGATCAAGCGGCTGGAAACCATCCGTGAGTCCTCGAAGGTGAAGGGCGTCATCCTGTCGATCGATTCGCCCGGCGGCACGACGGTCGGCGGTGAATCGATCTTCGAGGAGGTGCGCAAGCTCGCCGCCGATAAGCCGGTCGTGGCGGAAGTCGGCACGCTAGCCGCGTCCGCCGGCTATATGATCGCCAGCGCCGCCGATCATATCGTCGCGCGCAAATCCTCGATCGTCGGCTCGATCGGCGTGCTGATCCAGTATCCGGACGTCAGCGGGCTGATGGACAAGCTCGGCATCAAGCTCGAGGAGGTGAAATCCTCGCCGCTGAAGGCCTCGCCCTCGCCCTTCAAGCCGACCAATGAGGACGAGCGCGCCATGGTCCGCAAGCTCATCCTCGACAGCTATGACTGGTTCGTCGGCATCGTCGCCGACCGCCGCAAGATGACCCGCGAGCAAGCGCTGGCGCTTGCCGACGGCTCGATTTTCACCGGCCGCCAGGCCCTCGCCAACCATCTGATCGACGCCGTCGGCGGCGAGACCGAGGCGATCGACTGGCTGTCGACAAAGGGCGTCGACGCCAAGCTCAAGGTGGTGGAATGGAAGGACACCGAGAGGCGCGGCGGCTTCCTGTTCTCCAAGACGATGGCGAAAACCGTCGCCAGCGCGCTCGGCCTGCCCGACGCCGGCGGCGACGTCATTCACGAAATTGGAGCCGACCGCTTGTTTCTTGACGGTCTCGTTTCGGTCTGGCACCCTTGACGCGCCGCTCGAGGCGAGCGAAAAAGCAAATAAAATCATCTGCATAATTTGACCGAAGTGCTTTCCGGGGAGCCGTTCTCATGATCAAATCCGAGCTTGTGCAAATCATTGCCACGCGCAATCCGCATCTTTTCCTGCGCGACGTCGAAAACATCGTCGGCGCGATCTTCGACGAGATCACCGACGCGCTTGCCGAGGGTAACCGGGTCGAACTGCGCGGTTTCGGCGCCTTCTCGGTGAAAAACCGTCCCGCCCGCAC
>NZ_RZOI01001052.1:0-1521 GCF_004022645.1 Mesorhizobium sp. M4A.F.Ca.ET.020.02.1.1
GTGCTGAGACACGCGCTGCCCAATGCGCTCGGGCCGATCGTCAACGCGATCGCGCTGTCTTTGTCCTATCTGGTCGGCGGCGTCATCATCGTGGAGACGATCTTCAACTATCCCGGCATCGCCAAGCTGATGGTCGATGCGGTCGCGACCCGCGATCTGCCGCTGATCCAGAGCTGCGCGATGATCTTCTGCCTCGGCTACCTTCTTCTCATCACGACCGCCGACATCGTCGCCATAATGTCCAACCCGAGGCTGAGATGACGATGGCGCGCGCGGCAGCCTCCCGGCGGTCCTTCCTGGGCCACAGCTACAACCTCGTCGGCGTCGTGGCCTCGCTGGTCATCCTGGCGTGGACACTGGTCGCGATCTTCGCGCCTTACATCATTCCCCATCCCATCGGCGACATCGTCGACGACGACTATTTCGGGCCGATGCGTCAGGGGCTGTGGCTCGGCTCGGACTATCTGGGACGCGACATGCTCTCGCGAGTTCTGATGGGCGCGCGCTACACCGTCGGCATATCGCTCGCCGCCGTCTCCATCGCCTGCTTTTCCGGCGTCGTGCTGGGTATGATAGCGGCCGTCACCGGCGGCTGGCTCGACACCTGCCTCAGCCGCTTCCTGGACGCCATGAACTCCATCCCCAGCAAGCTGTTCGGCCTTGTCGTCGTCGCTGCCGTCGGTTCGTCGATTCCGGTGCTGATCCTGACGCTCGCCGTCATCTATATCCCCGGCTCCTATCGCTTCGCGCGCGCGCTCGCCGTCAACATCAACACCATGGACTTCATGACTGTCGCCCGTGTCCGCGGCGAGAGCACCCTCTATCTCGTCGGCTCCGAGATCCTGCCCAACATCATCCGCCCGGTGCTCGCCGACTTCGGCTTGCGCTTCGTCTTCATCGTTCTGCTGCTCTCCGGCCTGTCCTTCCTTGGGCTCGGCCTGCAGCCGCCGCTCGCCGACTGGGGCGCGCTGGTGCGCGAGAACATCGGCGGCCTGCCCTTCGCGGCCCCCGCCGTCATCGTGCCTTCGCTGGCGATCGCCAGCCTCACCATCAGCGTCAACCTGCTGATCGACAACCTGCCGCAGAAGATCAGGGACCGGGACGCATGAGCAATCTCGTCGAGGTCAGGAACCTGAGGATCGAGGCGACGACCGACGCCGGACGGCTTGTCGAGATCATCAAAGGCGTCAGCCTCGACATAGCCGACGGCGAGATCGTCGCCCTGATCGGCGAAAGCGGCTCCGGCAAGACTACGGTGGCGCTCTCGCTGATGGGCTATGCGCGGCCCGGCTGCCGGATCACCGGCGGCGAGATCAACGTCAACGGCAAGAACATGGCCGCCCTTTCCGAAAAGGAACGCGCCAGGCTGCGCGGCACGGACATTGCCTATGTCCCGCAAAGTGCCGCCGCCTCCTTCAACCCCTCCTCCACCATCATGGAGCAGGTCATCGAGGTCACGCGCATCCACAAGCTGATGCCGCCCGAACAGGCCCGCCGACGCGCCGTCGAGCTGTTCAGGGC
>NZ_RZOI01001053.1:0-1521 GCF_004022645.1 Mesorhizobium sp. M4A.F.Ca.ET.020.02.1.1
GTCAAGGCTGTGACCGCAGCGTCGCTCGCCATCAAGGGCGACGGCACCCACTTCGTGCCACTCGACGCGGCGATCGAGACCATGCGCCAGACCGGCCTCGACATGAACGAGAAGTACAAGTAAACCAGCCTCGGCGGCCTCGCCGTCAACGTCGTCGAGTGCTGAACGGCTGATGCTGGCACTGTGGAGAAGTCGGGCAGGGCCGTTGACGGTTTCGCGTGCCGGACTAAACCTTAAGCGATGGCTCTCAATCTCCTAAAACTCTGCGTCGGCTGCGACAGCGTCGAGGATCTCGAAGAGTGGATCGACTTTCGCCTCGACGAGCGGCGGCGCGCCGGCGAGCCGGCCGAGCACTGGCACACCACCCGCATGGTGCCGACGCGTGGCGACGAAGTCACCGACGGCGGCTCGCTCTATTGGGTGATCAAGGGCAACGTGCAATGTCGCCAGTTGATCACCGAGATCCGGCCGTTCACCGACGACGAGGGCATCGGCCGCTGTCACCTGATGCTCGACCCGCAAGTCGTGCGCACCGAATGGCAGCCGCGCCGCGCCTTCCAGGGCTGGCGCTATCTCAAACCCTCCGACGCGCCGGCCGATCTCGGCAAGGGCAGGGCAGGCCTGGTGGAGATGCCTCCGAAGCTCAGGCAGGAGCTGGCCGAACTGGGCCTGCTTTAGACCGGACGATACCTGCCGCGCTGCTTGTGATCCGCCGATGCGTTGGCCCTCCCTATCGCCGGACATGGGACTTGCAAGCATTGGCGCCGCGCCACATCTTGAATCTCATGAGCGACAACAAGCAGCCCGTGCCCCAAAAGGCCGATCCTGCCCCGGTCAAGCCTCAATCAAGCGCCGGGGAGATCGACGCTTTTGTCCGGCAGGCGAGAACCCTTGGCGCTTCTGCCAGCGGCACGGGCAGGCTGATTCTGTCCCTCGACGCGACCATGAGCCGGCAGCCGACCTGGGATCTGGCCAACGCGCTGCAGGGCGAGATGTTCGATGCCGTTGGCAAGCTCGGGACGCTTAGCGTCCAACTGGTCTATTTCCGCGGTCTCGGCGAGTGCCGTTCGTCCGGTTTCGTCAAAGACACCAATGCTTTGAAGCAGCTGATGACGCGGATCGACTGCCGCGCCGGCCATACTCAGATCAGCAAGGTGCTCGTCCACGCGTTGAAGGAAACGGCGGCAACCAAGGTCAATGCGCTTGTCTATATCGGCGATGCCATGGAAGAGAGCATCGACGATCTCACCAGCAAGGCCGGCAGCCTCGGTCTGCATGGCGTGCCAGTCTTCATTTTCCAGGAAGGCCATGATTCCGGAGCGGAAAAAGCGTTCAAGGAAATTGCGCGGCTGTCTAAAGGAGCTTGGTTCCGATTTGATCGGCATGCTGCCGCGACCCTTGCGGGATTGCTTTCAGCGGTAGCCGTATTCGCCACCGGCGGGCTGACGGCACTGGAAGCCAGGGGCAGGCCGGAAGATCGGCTGATGATCGAGCATTTGCGGGGCGGCGGAAATTGATGGG